>DAOTXB010000399.1:0-3089 GCA_034435575.1 Anaerolineae bacterium | reverse complement strand
TGGGTATCCGGGATCGCTGTTAATGCGCTAGGCTATAAAGATGCGGGTATTGAACGGGTTATAAATCAACAATTGACTACCGGGCTGACACATGTTTCCAATTTGTATCACACGGTTCCCCATGTTGAATTAGCAGACTTATTATGTGACTTATCCTTCGCCGATCAGGTATTTTTCTGTAATAGTGGTACAGAGGCAAATGAAGCTTCATTGAAATTTGCACGTAAAGTTGCTTATGCAAATGGCAAACCAGATAAAAACAAAATCATCACGTTTACCAATGGATTTCATGGTCGCACGATGGGTGCGTTAGCCATGACCCCACGTGAGAAATATCAGAAGCCATTTGCGCCAATGATGCCCGGGGTGCTACTGGCAACTTTCAATGATATTGAGAGCGTTGAAGCTATCATTGATTCCGAGACAACCGCCGCCGTTATTGTTGAACCGGTGCAGGGTGAAGGTGGTGTAAATGTTGCTGATATTGCGTTCTTGCATGCTTTGCGCCACCTCTGTGATGAACATGATGTTTTGTTGATTTTTGATGAGGTGCAATGCGGGGTGGGGCGCACGGGTACGCTCTGGGGTCATGAACCGTCGGGTGTTACGCCAGATATTATGGCATTAGCGAAGCCTTTAGCGGCTGGTTTTCCCATTGGTGCGGTGCTCGTAAATGATAAAGTAGGCGCTGCCATTGAACCTGGCGATCATGGATCAACCTTTGCGGGTGGTCCTCTGGTCACTGCTGTGGCAAAAGAGGTTGTTTCTCGCATTAGCCAGCCAGAATTCTTGGCACATGTGCGCGAAGTCGGTGACTACTTGTTTGAAAGCCTGAGTGACCTGAATAGCCCATTGATTAAAGAGGTCCGTGGGCGCGGTTTGATGGCAGGGGTTGAAATGACGATTGAAACATCACAGATTGTTGAAGCGGGGTATCAAAATGGTCTGATAATGGTCAATGCTGGTGCACATGTGTTACGCTTCGTCCCACCACTTATCATTGAGAAGCACCATGTAGATGTCATGATCGATCGTTTATCAACGATCTTAGACGATATACAGGCTGAATGATGGTGGATGTTTTTCCTACTATCGCCGGTGTCAACGGGTATCGCGTCGCCGGGGTGCATTGTGGAATCAAAAAAAATAATGCTTTGGACTTTGCTCTAATCTTAAGTGATAAACTTGCAACCTGTGCGGGAGTGTTTACCACTAATCTGGTTAAAGCCGCGCCGGTGCTGGTCGATCAAGATAAACTCAAACGAACAGGAGGGCGTGTTCGGGCGCTTGCTATAAATAGTGGTTGTGCAAATGCCGCTACTGGACAGCAAGGGCTAGACAATGCCTATGAGACAGCACGGTATATCGCCACCAAAATTGGCTGTCATGAAGATGAAGTATTGGTGATGTCTACGGGCGTTATTGGTGTGCAATTACCGATGGACAAGATTCAGCATGGTGTTGATCTTGCCGTTGAGCAATTAACCAAATCTGCATGGGATGATGTCGCCCGCGCTATCATGACCACGGATACACGTCCCAAGTTAGCCTCTACAAATGCTGATGGATTTCAAATTGCCGGAATCGCAAAAGGTGCCGGGATGATCGCGCCGAATATGGCGACAATGTTAAGTTTTATCGTCACTGATGCCAATTTATCGCTAGAAGATGCTCAAGGTATGCTGGATCACGCCAGTAATCGCACTTATAACCGTATTGTGATTGATGGCGATATGAGCACGAATGATACCGTGCTTCTGCTTGCCAATGGTGATAAAATGCCCGCGCATGATATTGCTCCATTGCTTGAAGCAGTTAGCAAGAAGCTGGCACAGGACATCGTGCGTGATGGTGAAGGTGTGACGAAATTTGTAGCGGTAACGGTCAACGGCACGGCAACGGACGCTGACGCACGTCACATTGCAAATACTATTGCAACATCTCCGCTTGTAAAAACCGCATTTTATGGCAACGATGCTAATTGGGGTCGGATTATTGCGGCGGCGGGGCGTGCAGGTATAGATTTCGATGTGAATAAGATGCAATTAGAGATAGGGCGGGGTGTGGATACGGTTCATGGAGAGTCGATAACGCTCGTTATGGAGGGAACTCCCTGTGTTTACAGTGAAGCGGAAGCGACGGCGATTGTCAGTGAAACGCAATTTACCTATAGCTTGAATTTAGGTACAGGGCGGGGCACAGCGACAGTCTGGACATGCGACCTGAGCCATGATTACATCTCAATCAATGCTGAATACAGGACATAGGAGAAGCCATGCAAGGTATTTTAGCCTTAGAAGATGGACGAATTTTTACCGGAGAAGGCTTTGGTGCAGAAGGTGTCATGACTGGTGAGGTCGTTTTTAACACCTCGATGACGGGGTATCAAGAAATCCTCACTGACCCGTCGTATTATAAGCAAATTATTACGATGACTGTACCTCATGTTGGCAATACCGGTGTAAATCTTGAAGATATTGAGTCATCGCGTGTGTGGGTGAGTGGTTTTGTCGTGCGGTCGTTGAGTCCAGTAGTGAGTAATTGGCGTAATCGTGGCGATTTGGATAGTTATCTGAAGGCGCAGAATGTCATCGGTTTGACGGAAGTTGCGACACGGGCGCTTGTCCGTCATATTCGTGAAAAGGGTGTGATGCGCGCAGCTATCGCAAATGGTGAACCTGCGAAAGACACGGGCACGCTTGTGAAGATGGCACAAAAAACGCTAGATATGTCTGGCGCGAATCTGGTAGATGAAGTGACAACTGCAGAACCTTACAACTGGACAGAGCGTAGTGATGCCGAGTGGTATCAGGATCATCGTTATGATACGTCGGGTCCCTTGATTGTTGCCTACGATCTCGGCATTAAACGTAATATCTTACGCTTGCTGACCGATCGCGGATTACGGGTGACTGTTGTACCAGCTAATATGCCCTATACGGATGTGCTTGCTATGAAGCCTGATGGCATATTTTTGAGTAATGGTCCTGGCGATCCGTCTGCGGTGGATTATGCGGTTGATAATGTGAAGAATCTACTTGGTAAGAAGCCGATTTTCGGCATCTGCCTCGGGCATCAGATTATGGGAT
>DAOTXB010000398.1:0-2923 GCA_034435575.1 Anaerolineae bacterium | reverse complement strand
CTCACCCACCCGCGCCGGAACGCAAACGGTATCTGTTGACGCTGGTCACAATGCCGGATGCTGATGTCGATATTCCCGAGGATAAGGAGACGAACTCATGAGCCAGCACAGTTTATATATACAGGAATCGGGCGACACAGATGCGCCTACGATCATCTTTTTACACGCACTGGGCACAACCAGTTGGATGTGGGATGAACAGGTCACCGCATTGCAGGATTTCCACTGCTTAGTGCCAGATTTGCATGGGCATGGGCGCAGTAATCATATGCCGTACAAATCAATGACCGCAACCGCGACGGACATTGTGGAGATTATCCGGCAACGGGCAAATGGCGGGAAAGCACATCTTGTCGGGTTGTCCTACGGTGCGATGGTCGGGCTGGAGGTATTACGGATTGCATCAGAAATCGTCGATCATGCCCTATTGAGCGGGATCAGTGTGTTACCTATTCCCAATATGTGGGTAATGCGTTTGATGTCCCCGTTATTGAGTGTATTCATCAAGTCAGATTTTGCGCTCAAACAAAATGCACAGGCGTTACGCATACCCGACGCGCTTTACACAGAATATAAAGCGGGTGCGCTGATGACCAACCGCAAAGCCTTCGCTAACATCATGCGCGATAGTGGCGACACGCGCATTCCCACCAACGCACATATAATCGACTGCCCTACGCTGGTCGTCGCTGGTGAAAACGAGCATGAGCTGATTTTGCAATCCATAGCATTATTAGCAGATGCCCTACCCAACGCACAATCAGCCATCGCGCCACAGGTCGGTCATGGGTGGAGCATCGAAGCGCCCGACTTGTTCTCCGCGATGATCCGCACATGGATTACTACCGCTCCCCTGCCCGATGCGTTACAGGTTAAGCGCGTGCCGGCTTAGTGCCGGTCAATGATGCTATGCTTAACTATGCGTGACGCTTAACAGATTCTAAAATAATAGGTTGTTGATGGGGTTGATGCTGTGCTATCACTATGCCCCTGCATCCAAAAACAGATGACCGCTTACTTAAATAACACTTTCCCACAAAAGTATACATTTTGACAAAACAAGGTTATAGTTATGTATCTATTCGCCTAACAATGACGAAAGTTCCCCCATGGAAGAAGCCCCACCAACATCATTCTTTGGTCGATTTATTAGCGACCTGGACGACAATAATTCACGGGTGTATACAACAGTAGCATTGCTGTTTTATATTGTGCCCGTTGCACTGATTTCCATCCTTTTAATCAGCGCGGCTGTCAGTGATAGTGTAGAAACTCGGCGATATGATACAGCATTTATCGCTTTATTCTGGGTCGCAATCGTGATATTACCGCTGATGCTGACCTTCGGCGTATTTATCGTATATCGCGCGACATATATCTCAAGAAACGACAGAATTCCCTTATCTAAACCAAATATTCCAATCTTAAACCGAAAAGCTGAAAGACCTAGCAAGTCTAATTCTGAAGAAGAAATTGATTGGGATAACGCAATCAATAAAGCACTGGACTGGAATCGCTTTTTGATGCCACTGTGCCTGCTGAATATGTTTATTACGCTCACCAGCGGGTTTCTTGTATTTGCGGATCTTTCATGGACAGGACAAATTGAAGATTTCTCGCAAAACGACATCATTTTTGGGTATTATGATTTCAAAATCTTTTTTGAAACGATCAGCATAACTATTCCCTCATCGTTGTTTTATATGGGATTACTGGGGTTCCTGGTACAATTTTTAGAAATGAGCCGTCGCCGCTATGTCAGCCGTAATCTTGTCCCGCGTTTTTACTTGATGAGTGCTTTTCGGTTGCTACAGGTCATGATTACGGTCATTGTTGTCTATCTGTTTCAGGCACTACTCATCGGCTACAATGATATCTTCACCTCTAACGAGTCCTTGTTGATGCTGGTCACCGCGTTCGTCGTCGGCATGTTCCCTCTACAATTATTGACCTCATTCACAGAAAGTATCCGTGAACGATTAGGGATGGAAACAGGGAAAAAATTACCCATCACTTTAATTAACGGTATTGATAACACGCTGGAATCATTGTTACAGGAAGAAAATATTGACTCCATCCAGATACTCGCGACTAACAATGTAGAGGAAATGAATAAACGGACAAAAATTCCTGTGAAAGCACTCACCGAATGGCAACGTCAGGCAAAGCTCTTGAATGTGCTGGGTACGCAAGACTTAATCCACCGTTATGCACGCATCGGCATCAATGATTTTGATGACCTGCTGGTGTTGGCGGAAAACATGGATGATCCCGCTTTTAAGAATGACTTCACCACTGCCATGCGAATTAAATCTGACGACGAAGCCATTGCAAATGATTCCTTCTGGCGGGTCTTGATGCAAGTGCTAGTGCGTGAATACTTTGGGGAATTCCCGGAAAAACAGGTAGCGTTGATAGAGGCAAGGAAAGCAATATTGAGGCAACCCGTCAATGAGATCATTGTCGAGCAGAACGTCGCGCCAGAAGTGCCACAGCAAACGATACTGTTAGATGAGAATGAGGATACAGAACGCTATGTATCCACAGAAGATCAAACCATCACGTCAGAAGCACCAGCACAAACAATGATGCTAGACGAGGACAACGATACAGAACAGAGCAGAATGTCAGATATATCACACCCCTAAGCATAAGCGATAGAAATGACGATCATGCGACACGTATTAAACATCATGACCCTGACTGTTGTGATGATCCTCATCAGCCTGTGGTATGCCATACAAGCCGCGATTGTTTTATCCATAGTCTTAGCGGTATTGTTTGGCGAACTTGGTACTATCTTATATGCAATGTATCTGTTGGTATTTTTGCTCATTTTGCCGATGATTCCGTTGGCGGGCATCATAGGATTAATCCTCGGCATGGTGACCGTGATCGAATTCAGGCACATCGTAAACGCTAA
>DAOTXB010000397.1:0-4793 GCA_034435575.1 Anaerolineae bacterium | reverse complement strand
TCGACGAGACAGTAAACAGGAGCTATCGCTAACCTATGGAAGTTTATTTAATCCGGCACGCGCAATCTACCAACAACGCGCTCGGCGATGACCGTGATGATCGTGTTCATGACCCGCCCTTGACCGATGTTGGGCATCAACAAGCACAAATCTTGGCTGATTATTTGAAATCGGGCGCGAATCTGGAATCGATTGTGACCAGCGCAACCGATGATGAAAAACGCGCCACGCCTGCACCCTATGCCTTCACCCATCTCTATTGCTCCGCGATGCACCGCGCTTTACAAACCAGCAAACCGATTAGCGATGCGCTGAACGTGATGCCGGAAATTTGGCTGGATATTCACGAAATTGGTGGCATATTCCTTGAAATGGACGGGGTTGCGACGGGCTATGGCGGGTACACCCGAGCACAGGTTGAGGGAGAATTCCCCGGCTATAAAATGCCGGATACAATGACCACTGACGGATGGTATGACACAGCACAGGGCGAAGAAGCACGCATAAATGGGCTGGCGCGGGCATTACAGGTGACGGATGCGCTCAAGAAACGCGCCGCAAAAGATGAGCACAGTGGTGATAGGGTGGCGCTGGTATCTCATGGCGGGTTTTTGGATAAAGTGTTGAAGGCGTTTGTAGAACGATTGCCGGGTGATCGCTATTTCCAGTGGTTGTACAACACCAGTATCAGCCGGGTAGACATCGGCATGGATGGCTTTGTGGTGGTGCGCTATGTCAACCGTGTTGGGCATTTGCCACCTGCGCTGGTGACTTAGCAACAACCTCATATTCAATGATGATGATTGAACATATGTTTTGGCATAAGCGATGTCCTCCCAATTAGTAGATTTGGAACATCAGTTCTGCTATAATAAGTCGTATGTTCTAAAATGCGTGAACATATGCATTGGCGGCTTCTATTTATGAAGCTCAACCCGTCGAATTGTTGAAATAGCAAAAAGGATAGCCAGATGACACCAGCTACGTTCAGTATGAAACTTGAGCTTATTCCCGTTCCAGTCTCCACAATTGACCGCGCTAAAGCCTTTTATGCGGAAAAGGTAGGCTTTAATGTCGATCATGATGTGACACCCACCGATGGGGTGCGTATCGTGCAACTGACACCGCCAGATTCAGCCTGTTCTATTGTCATCAGTAAAGGCATCGGCGAATTCGACAAAATGAAGCCGGGCACCGTAAAAGGGTTACACCTAGTCGTTGATAATATCGTCACTGCGCGGGATGAACTCGTAGCTAGAGGCGTGTCGATGGGGGATGTTGATGATATGGGCGGTATTAAGTATGTCGCATTCAGTGACCCTGACGGAAATACGTGGACATTGCAGGAGATAACGCAAAGGTGAGTTTTATCTAGCCATTCATTGATAATGTGCAACAATGTTTACACTAGTGAGCATTGCACTAATTCAGCATAGCTACAACCAGATAATAAGCTATTCAATATGGGACGATCAACAATAGACCGTCCCATTAATTTGTACTATTCAGAGTCTTCCACAGGTGTGATCGCGTCCAGAATCACTACATCAATTGTGAAGGGTACTTGTGGGTCAACACCCGGCAACACCAATGATTGTGAATCAAAATTGGTCACATACACGCGCTCATCCAGAAACAGCACATCACTTGACCCTCTAAAATTATTCGCCACATACTCAATGTCATTGGCATCGTCCGTTGTGACTAGGCGTAAGACCCCGTTGGATTCATCCGGGCGGAAGGCGGCGAGGTAAATCTCCCCATCAGGCGCTATGCTCACGCCATATAATACCGGACGCTCATCTTCCGGTGCATCTTCTGGATAGCGGTAGATAATTTCGCTCATTTCACCGTCAATCGTAATGCGATAAAGTGTGTCTGCGCCTGCGTCGGTCAGTAGAATCGTGTCTGTAGGTGCATCATAATCCAGACCCGCAGGGATAACGTCATTACGACGTGTGTCATCTTCCGGCACTGTCCACCATAATTCACCCTCACCATCCGGCGTAAAACGCCACACATCACGCCGACCACGATCACTCACATAGACATTACCTGCAGAATCTACCGTGAGGTCGTGTGCGGAGACAAAGCCGGGGTCTTCTGGAATGATACCGAATTCGGTAATCGCGCCATCGGGCGAAATAGCATAGATCAAACCACCTGCCGCACGAATATCAGGGTCGATGCGATCCAGCACATACATCGTACCCTCAGCATTGAACGCTAAAGCGGCGACTGAGCCGAATTGTTCACGCGTGTCTGCTAATTCGTCAATCACCCCATCTTGCGTAATTGACCAGATTGCGCCTGTGCCATAACTACCTGTATAGAGCACACCTTCGTGGGCAGTGATGGTCGCGGGGTAGGCATCGTTGCCCGGTAAGTTCATAAACTCCTCGACCACAACCGTTTCGTCAACGGCTTGCCCGACAGGGCGCGGCGCAGTGTTGACGGTCAGCAAGACTAACCCGACGACCAAGGCGATCAGGAGCAATAAGCCACCGCCAAAAATAAAGATAAAAATCAGGATGCGCTGTCCCTGATTTAATCGTTGTATGCGTTGCATCATAGCTAGAAATTTCCTATGTCACTACCAATAAATCAATGAGTGTATTTTAGCAGAAAATTATGAGCAAGTGGTGACATTTACACGCATCATCAACACCAGAATTTACAGGTCGGGTTGTGGTTATTTTCATGAACGACTTAAGAGAATGCTAAATTCCGTAGGCGGGTTTTCTGTCTGATAAATATACATTGATCATGCAATTTTGATACGATCATTTTAGGGAGAACTACCTGCTGTTTTCGCGTCAGGCAGTTTTCCCAACTCACTATAGTAACGAATCACACAAAATTCATTGTGAAGTGCTGGTGGTTAAGGGATTCGCTCGGCGATCCAGCCGACAATTTGAGGCAGAAGGTCATCGTGTGCCTCGAATAATAAGTGCCCGTGTGCGCGTCCTTCGTAGACAATTTCGCTGATTAAGGCTGTGTGTTCTGCTTCGTCAACAAGTGCCCACATGCGCGGGACATCACGGCGCGGGATGCTATCACGGTCAGCATAGGCAAGTAAAATTGATCGTCCTGATGTCAATGCGTCATATGTCCGCACGCCAAAATAGTTTAGCCCGGGTGAAAGCGCCACCGCGCCAGCACAATGTTCTGCTTCTGCACAGGCGTTCATCGCCAGATTTGCGCCCATACTTGACCCCATCACAAAGACCGCGTCCAAACGTATGCCCGGTTGCTGATAGAGCCAGTCTAGCCATAACAGCGTGTCTGCCCCGGCGCGTCGCCAATTGATCGCCCCGCGACTTTGCCCATAACCGCGTAAATCCACCGCTAACACACGAAAACCATTGGCGACCAGTGGTTCAATTTGCCAGCGCCAGCTTGCACGGGTGGTGTATAGTTCGTGGAGCAACAAAATCACCGGCGCGTCGCCCTCATGAGGCATATAATAATCGCCCACCAAGCGGATACCATCCGTCGCTTCAATTTCGACGGTGAGGGTGGGGGCTAACGGGGGGATTTCAGGCTCTGGTGTGGTTTCCTGTGCCTGTACAGAAATCGGCAATAGCAACAGTACAAAAATAAGCATCCATAAACGTGATTGTCGCGTATTCACGTAGCGTCCTCTGGTTTTGGTAAATAACAACGGCGCTATGATAGCACGAAATTTGCCTGAGACGTAAACTGATGTGTTAGATTTTCCCTGCTGATACGAATATTAGAGTAACAACGGAGTGACCAGCGAAACGAGGTGCCCATGACAGCCGACGATGCCGATACACGATTTGCAGAATTGACTGACGATGTTCTTGCAGGTCGCGCTGATACCGACCCTGATGCCTTTGCTGTGCTTTATCGGCGACATCTCAATGATGTGTACCGTTATATCCTGAGTCGGGTGCATCATGAGCAGGACGCACAAGACCTGACCACACAAACGTTTATGGGCGCGTTGCACGGCATCGGCAAATATCAGCCACAGGGCACGTTCGTCGCCTGGCTGATAGGTATCGCCCGTCGTAAAATCGTCGACCACTTTCGTAAGCAGAAGCCGGATATTGCTCTGGAATTTGCAGAACGTTTGCCGGGCAACGCGCCACCGGTGGAACAAACGGTAAGCACACAACTCCGATTAGAGGCTGTGCTGGATAGTCTGGATATGCTTTCTCATGATCGTGCTGAGGCGATACGCCTGCGCCTTTTTGCTGGACTTAGTGCCAAAGAGGCGGGTATGCGGATGGATAAAAGTGAAAACGCGGTCAATATGCTGGTCTATCGCGGTCTAAATGATCTCCGTAAGCAGTTACGCCCTCCCCAAATAGAAGAAAATGAGGTGCCCTCATGACGTTCCCCCATGATGAACAGCCGGATACACAACCTGATATGTCAGACGTGCAGGCGTATGATGCTTATTTGGACTCGCTCATTGCCGGATATCAGCCTACATCACCGGACGAATTATCTGTGGATGAGATAGATTTCGCGTCCCAATTAGTGACGATGATCCATGATACCGTGCCCGATGCAAGTTTCGCGTCACAGTTGGGCGCAAAATTGCAAGATGTTGCCCAACAACAAACCAAGATGATTACGCCGATTGTGGTAAACGATCAACCGAGCCTATTTCGATATGTGCGCCCACTGACGACTGTCGCGGCGGTGTTGATCCTTGTGGTGATTGTCATGTTAACCGTGCCACCCGTGCGTACATTGGCGCAAAATATCATCGACACCCTGTTCTTCCGTGCGGAGAGCGATAAACAGGTGCTGGCTAC
>DAOTXB010000396.1:0-2926 GCA_034435575.1 Anaerolineae bacterium | reverse complement strand
TATTTCTTCTTCTTACGGCGCGAACGTTTCTTCTTTTTGGGTGTCGTTTTATAGTCTTCCCAGAAGTTTCGTAAGGCAATAAAAGGCGTGGCTTGTAACACATTGCCATTACGCCCTGTGTTCCATGTCATCACCAATTCGCTACGGGCACGGGTAATACCCACATACAACAGACGCAACCGTTCAGCGGCATACTCCACCCGTGAATCTTCGGTTGCGCTACCTTCTATATAATCAAATGCAATCGGATCACGACTCAGGCGCAATTGTTCCAACGCCTCCGCCTGTAAGTTAAGATCATCGCGAATATACCAGCGCTCACCGATATAACTATCCTGTGGCTCTGCGGACGGAAAATCATAATTATTGACCGACATTAAATAGACTCGATCCCACTCTAGCCCCTTAGAGGCGTGCATTGTGGCGATGGTCACCTTTCCTTTATGATCCTCCGGGTTATAACCGTTGCCCTCTTCGCTAAGGTCAACCACACGCCGTTTGTTCTGTGCCACCAATTTAAGCTCTGCCGTAAATTCCGGTAAGCGCCAATGTGGGCTGGTTTGTGCTTGCTTGCCCAGATACAACGCTAAACTATGCGCGATAGCTAAATCCGCCGCCGTATCAAACAAATCCTGTGTCAACGTGAGAACAAGTTGATCGATAGGGAGCACAGCCGCGCTCTGCCAACGGCGCATCAATGCCCGAAAGTCGATCAAATCGGTCATGATGCTTTCGTCATCATTCGTTAAATCCGTGACGATTTCGCTTTCCAGCCAATCTTTATCCGGTCGTGGCTGAATATATTCCTCAAGATTGTGGCATTTACGCAATGCGGTTACGATGCGATCCAGCCGTGTCGTCAGGTCAGGATCATCACGATCAGCCCGCTTAAAAACACGGAAGGCTTTTGCCAGCGCGGGTGTAGCATTCGGGTTAGACAGTGAATCAAGAATCAGGGCTAAAGCACCCGCAGTTTCACGCGTGGAACTCGTGCTCCGCAGTAATTCCACCACATCAATATTGCGTTGCTTGAGTGCCGTCACCATCTGTGCCCCACGATTATTGCGCGGTACAAGTACAGCGACGGTTTTATCCTGATTTTCCGGTAACCAATGCTCAATCGAGCGTGCCAGCGCCTCAATTTCCTGTGCGGGTGTGTAATCCTCCGGGCGTATGTGTATTTTTTCCGGTTGGTCAGTTGGATTTGGTTGCGGGTCGCCCTCTGGAGTCGGTTCGATTAACGGCGGTTTGAGCGCTCGATCATGAAGTGCTTCGATAGGATGTTTGCTCATCGACCAGTCGATCAAGAAATTGGCTAACGCGATGATACTCTGGCTAGAACGCCCTGAGTTGGGCAATTCCCGCGCCTTAACATTACCTTTTGCCATAAATACACGCAGATGCTCCGGGCTAGCGGTGGTAAATGTCTCATAAATGGATTGATTCGGATCACCAACACGTACCCAGTTTCCGCGTTTACCCGCGAGCAAGCCCAGAATTTCTTCCTGTAATTCGCTACTATCCTGCGCTTCATCTTCTAAAATATACGCCCATTGATGCCGTTTGCGTTCCAAAAATTGTGCGTCGTCCTGCAAAATTCTGTAGGCTAACCGGATCAAATCCTGGAAATCGACCGCACCACGATAATTTAATCCACGTTGATAAGCTACATAAATCGCATAGGACATTTCCGCTAAAGGCAGTGGCTTACCAAAACGGTCAAGCATCGCCCGCACATCATCCGGCGACATCTGCCAATCCTTCGCCTGTTTGATAAATGCACGGCTGATGTCTGTCACCTCAGTGGGCCATTTATCCCGCAAAATATACCCGCGTTTGTTCTCATCCATCTCATAATCGAGGTAATCTTCACCAAATGCAGGGTTGGTGCGTGTCCATGTGAGCGCCGCATCTTGCAAAATATCGTCTGCTTCGCGCTCATCAACAATCTGGAAACCATCCTCTAAGCCCACTAAGCCGGGCTTTTCCCGCACAATATCATTGGCTAAACCATGCAAGGTGCGTACACGATAACCAAAACCGGGCAATAATCCGCGATCTTTGACAAAATCCGCGATCTGACGGGAAAAATTATCCACCGCAGAATTGACCAGCGTCACAATCAACACTTCCTGATCGTCGTCCAGCGCTTTACTGGCGATAATTTGCGAAGCAAGGGCGGAGAGTGTCCGTGTTTTACCACTACCAGGCACAGCAGACACACCCATTAACCCGCTGGTATATTTCAAAACTTCTGCTTGTTTGGGACGAGGGTTGAACATATGAGTAATTTTCAAAACGCGCTAATTCAAGTTCTGACAAGTATAGCGCGTTTTGTGCATTTAGCGGGCGACTGTAGCTTGAAGTGTAACAGTTATTTCATCGAAAATTTCTTCAACCTCTGGACCAATCAACACCAGCGAAAAGATTACGCCACAAATAGCAATAAATGGGATTACATTAAAGACCAATAATGCCCACAAACACCCCATTCCATCAGGGCGTTTACCGCTATCTTTTTCAACCTGTTTTGCTTCATTTAAAAAGATGATATTGGCGATTAATCCGGGGAGCCAGAACACCCAATACAAAAGCAGAATGAATAATGACAGGGTAGTGTAATCGCGTGTCGGGCGCTTGACATTCACCTGCCCATACGCATTAAAAGCATCATTCTTAGACTTGCCCACATTGACCGTGTTACGGCTCTTATGGACGTTCACTTTACCCCGTTTGGGCTTTTCGTTGTAGAAGTCATCATTCCCAAAATCACCAAAAGGATCGTCATCATCCTGCATAATATCGTCGATACGTACCATCCATTCCTGTGCTTTAGGATGATCGGCAATGGTGGAGAGGATTGCTTTAGCTTCAATGTACTTCTTAGCGCGAATTAATTCACTCGCTTGCTTTAGCTTTTCAGTAG
>DAOTXB010000395.1:0-2537 GCA_034435575.1 Anaerolineae bacterium | reverse complement strand
TTAGCAGAAATTGAAGAATGTCCTGAGTTGGTCGATGCCATCGGTAACGCGATTGATGACAATGCCGAGGTTAAAGATTCGGCAAGTGCAAAGCTCGCGATCATCCGGCGGGATATGAAAATCGCCTTTGATCGTCTACAAACCAAGCTCAACCGGATTATCTCGTCACCGAATCGTGCGAAGTATCTGCAAGAGGCGATCATCACCACCCGTAACGGGCGTTATGTCGTGCCACTGATTGCCGACCATAAGGGTAAGATCAAAGGGATCATCCACGATTCCTCATCGTCGGGCGCGACCATCTTCATCGAACCATTAGAAACCGTTGAGCTTAATAATCAGTACCGTGAGTTACAACTGGCAGAAGAGAAAGAAATTCGGCGTATTTTGCTGGCACTCAGTAGCATGGTCGGCAACAACGCGGAAAGCATCGTGCGGACGGTGGATGTACTCGCTTATGTTGATCTGGTAATGGCGAAAGCGCGTCTTGCGGAACAGATGAACGGTGTCGAGCCGATTCTAGTACCGTTCAAGAAAAAACCGGATAACGACGATCATCCGGGTAGTACAATTTTTTTAAAAGGTGCGAGACACCCGTCATTACCGGGGAATGTCGTCCCGATTGACGTTGAGTTCGACCAACAAACATGGGTACTCGTCGTCACCGGACCGAACACCGGCGGTAAAACCGTAGCACTGAAAACGGTTGGATTATTCGCACTGATGGCGCAAAGTGGACTGCATGTCCCGTCGGAAGAAGCGAAATTCACCATCTTCACCGGTATCTATGCCGACATCGGCGATGAACAGAGTATCGAGCAATCCCTCAGCACCTTCTCCTCCCATATGACCAATACCATCCGAATTTTAGACGAATGCGATGATCAATCCCTTGTGATTTTAGATGAGGTGGGCGCGGGCACTGACCCGGCGGAAGGCTCGGCATTGGCACGGGCGATCCTATCACATTTACTCCGTCGCAGAGCAACCACGATGGTCAGTACACACCATCCAGAGCTTAAAATTTACAGCGTAGAAACCCCCGGAGTGCGTAACGCTAGCGTGGAATTTGATCTAGAGACACTCGCGCCGACCTATCGCCTGATTATTGGCTTACCGGGGCGGTCTAACGCGCTATCAATTGCGTCTCGGCTTGGCTTGAGCGAATCAATCATCGAAGAAGCGCGGGGTA
Source organism: Anaerolineae bacterium (assembly GCA_034435575.1). GTDB lineage: Bacteria > Chloroflexota > Anaerolineae > Aggregatilineales > Phototrophicaceae > JAVJSU01. The sequence goes on along the minus strand of DAOTXB010000395.1, from coordinate 1,345 downwards.
TGGTCGCACTAGAAGACCTCGCCGCTGATGATCTGCTGGACGAAATCCACCGCACGCGTGAGGAAATCCGGCGACAGCATGATTTTATCTCAGAAATTCGGCAAGAAGTCGAAGAGGAAAAAGCCGAATTACAGTCCCGTCTGGATAAAATTGAGGACGAACGGCGTGACATCATCAACAGCGCCCGTCGTCATTCGCAACAAGAAATTGAAGAATTCCAGAAAGAGGTCAAGCGCTTACGGAGCGAAATGCGTACCGCTAGTATGCCCCTCCAAACCCTGCAAGCCATCCAAGAAACCGCCACAAAATTGGCAAACGCAACGGCAGACCCGATTGCGCGGGAAACCGAGGATGTGGTGGATCGCTCATGGATGCCACGCATTGGTGATACGGTCTGGCTGGAAACACTCAACGCAGAGGGCGAGGTCATCGAAGTTGACGATACCGAAGCGATGGTGCAGGTGGGGGCGTTGCGTGTCCGTGCTAAATTGGACGAACTACAAAAACGTAACCGTAGCCAGAAGCGCCAGATCAAACGCGGGCATGTGCGTAAATATGAAAGCGATGACATTCAATATGAGCGTACCGAATCGCCCGGTCTTGAACTTGATTTGCGCGGACAACGGGTAGACGCGGCATTGAGCAAGCTCGATCATTATGTGGACGCGGCATATACCGCAGGATTGCCCTTTGCGCGGATCATTCATGGTAAGGGCACAGGCGCGTTACGCAAAGCTGTGCGCGATGTGGTCGACACACACCCGCTCATTTCTAAAGTAGAGCGTGCCCGCCCCAGTGAAGGTGGCGACGGCGTAACCGTTATTCATATGGTGCCCCTCAACTAAGTATTGCGTGCTGAATAACCTACACCTATCTGCGCGGGATGGTCATACGACGGCTGTCCCGTTTTTTGTTAGGGTATTATACCGTTATCGCCCCAGTTACATACGCTAAGATTGCTTCAATATGATTGTTGATCGTGGAAAAATGCCCGCCGTCCACACGATTTCGCCCCGCTTCTTATCAACTGTTTAGCCGTTTCTATGAGGCTATACATGGATGATTGCCTATGCATTGTGTTAAAATTCACAGAAATCAAGTGTATAGGTAGCAGAAATTAAACTCATATGGACTTTTTGACCCCTGCATTTATGATGTCTGTGATTAGCGCCAGCGTGACAGGCGTGTTCGCGTTTTTAGTTTTGCGTCGTTGGTGGAACACCACCAGCGGTCCCCAGAAAAAACGTCGCCCGCATTTATTAGCATGGGGCATCGGCTTAACCATGTACTTTCTCGGCACCCTGAGTCAGGTCGTCTTAACCATCGTATGGAGTCCGTTTTTCTT
>DAOTXB010000394.1:0-6684 GCA_034435575.1 Anaerolineae bacterium | reverse complement strand
GACCTCGACTTGATTGTGTTTGATCGCTATCGCAATGAACGTACCACCACGCTATCGATGAGTTCACCACAGGCATGGTCACCGGATAGTCGACGCTTTGCTTATGTGTTCAGTGGGCAAAATGGCAGAGAAACGCGCATTGCCACGCTCGATAATAACGGGATAATTGTCAACGATCATGCGATTTCCGGCGATAATGCGGATTCCTCAAGGGGGCACGTTTACTGGTCAGCGGATGGCACCAAACTTGCCTATATCAATTTCGGCGTGACCATCAACACGAGCGAAATTTTCGTCGCGGACGCGGACGGCAACAATGCCCGACGCATATCACCCCTCGTGCTAGGCGTACAGGTGCAATCAGCGGCATGGTCTTTAGATGGCACGCAACTCGCTTATGTGTGGCAACAACCGACAGTAAATTTAAGCTGGTTTGTTAGTGTGATTGATGTAGTCAGTGGCACCACAACACAGATAGTACAGAATGTGCGTAGCCGGAACACGCCGGGGGTTAGCTGGTCACCGGATGGGCGCTATCTGGCGATGCTCGTGTCACCCTTTCGGCTGACGCTTTATGATATGGTAACCGGTTTAGAAAATTTTGTCACGGATGGCGCTCTGCGCCCACAGGCGATGGCGTGGGCAGTCTCTAGCAACCATCTTGCATTTTTTACCCATGATGCTAACGGGTATATCGCACACATTATCACGCCGAATGGTGAAGTATTGCGTCGTGTGTGGCTTGGTCAAGATATTCATATGGTTCTGCCATGAATGTAAGCCAGACTCTCACCCGTTTTGTGCTGATTCTCGCTGTGCTAATCGGCGTGTTGGTCGGTGTCACGCTGGTGATCGGGCAGAATGTGCCGGATGGTTGGACGGTCACATATGTAATTCGGGACGCGGATAATACGTGGAATGTGAGGACATTGCTGGTGGATCGTCGATTGCATGTGCCGATCCCGCTGGACATCCCCTCGAACGCGGTGCCACATCTCTCGCCGGATCATCGCTTTGTGCTTCACGGTACGGGGATTGAATTGCGTTTGCTCAATCGGCAAACTGGCGATGATGTGCTGGTTGGCAACGGCTTCGCGACGATCTGGTCACCGGATAACGCACGATTTGCTTACTTCAACAATGTGAACGGGCAAACGCGCATTGTGACGATAGATGAGTCGGGTACGATTATCTCAGAAACGCCCGTTTTGTTCGACATCGACACCACCGACACGCTGACTACTGGCAGTCCTATCTGGTCACCGAATGGCGAACATCTGGCAATTGTAACACCCGAATTTGGCTTGCTGATGGCGAATCAGGATAGTAGCGGGGCACAAGTGGTCACACCGACCATTCGTAATGTACAAACCTTTGCGTGGGCACCGGATGGAGAGCAAATCGCATTTATTTGGAGTGATTTTATGCTGGGTGGGCAATCATTTTTGCGTGTGGTTAATCTGGAAGATAATACCATGATGTTCGTTTCAGAAGATGTCAACACACGTCTGACCGTTACGCTTGAATGGTCACCGGATGGGCGTTATCTCGCTGTGGCGACTCCGACAACTGGCTTGATTATTTATGATCTGGTGGATGACGCGGAGATCGGTCCGGTGGATAACAACATGCAGGCGACGACACTGCGCTGGTCACCGGATAGTGAGCGATTAATCTTTCAGTCCTTTGCCGATAATGATTATTATGTGGTTGACCGCGACGGTGATAATCTGCGCCATTATCCGTTAACCAGTGATCTCGCGGTGTTCATGCGATGATGATGCTCACTCTGAAGTTTTCCCGTTTGTTGCTGGTGTTGACCGTTTTGCTGGTGCTTGTAGTCGGTGGTGCGGTGCTCGTCGGGCAAGGTATTGATGAAGGCTGGCTGGTGACCTATGCACGGCGCGAACCCGCCGGGCATTGGACATTGCGCGAGGTGGATGCCGGGCGCGGGGTATCGCGGGCGATCTTCACCGACTATCGCTTCCCGACAGAACCGACCTTCTCGCCGGATGGCGCGTTCATCGCATGGACTGTGCGCGATTTGAATGTATTGCAGGTCGGAACGGGTGTTGTGACCCAATATTCGGCGTGTTATGACATGGCTTGGGCACCGGATAGTCGCGCATTTGCGTATGTGTGCAATGGCGAGATGATCGTCATGACGCGTGATGCGGACGACACCTTCTCTGTTGGCAGTCGGTTGAACAGTCGGCGCGGGGATATGTCTAAGCCGGTCTGGTCACCGGATGGTGGGCAGGTCGCGTATCAAGATTATCGTGAAGGTTTTTTGCAACTGTTCATCGCCGAACGTGACGGATCATTTGTACAACAGGTCAACCGTGATGTACGCTATACTGAGCGTAGCCCTGCGTGGTCGCCGGATAGTGAACGACTGGCATTTGTCTCTGAGCGGGACGGGAATGCTGAAATTTATGTGATTGACCGTAACGGAAACAATGCACAACGCCTGACCATTAACGAGAGTAATGATGTCGCGCCCATATGGTCGCCTGATGGGGATAATCTGTTGTTTTTGTCTGATCGACGCTATTTGTTCGGCGAGTTTTATATCGTCGATATGCGAGCAGATATGCCTGACCCGTTGGCGCTGGATGTGATTGCGATCGTCGCAAGTCCACCGCGCTGGTCACCGGATGGTGATCGTCTGGTGTTTATCTCCGGCGAAGATGGGGAACTGTACACGGTGCGAACCACGGGCGGTGGATTACGCCAATTGACCAATGAGAGAGCGAGTCATCGTCTGCCATGACATCATGAAATTATTGCCAATGACCCTAAAATTTGGTGCCCTGAGCGTCATTATCGGCGTGGCGCTGGTGATTGTGTTTATGGGACTGGGCACAGCAACTGATAGTTGGTCGGTGACGGTGTATGCTGTGCGGGATGGCGCGGATATTCAACTTATCGACACCCGCACCACGTTAACGACTGCACTTGTGCCCGATTCGAGTGGTTTCGGTGAGCCTGTGGTTTCACCGGATGGGCGTTTTGTTGTGCGACGGGGTGAAGGCGGGTATCGTCTGATTAATCGTCAAACTGGCTGGTCACAGGTACTCGGCGACGGCGGACAGGCTTCCTGGGCACCGGATAGCTCCAATTTTATCTATGTGCAGTCCGACACATTACAACGGGTGTGGGTGAGCGCTTCGAACATCCGTCAGGAAAGTGTGTCGATCCCGTTACAGCGCAGTTTTGGGCGTATCAATCGCATTGTATGGTCACCGTTAGGCAATGCGGTGGCGATTGAGGGGATGTATCGCTTTGGTGGCGAGACGGTTGATTTTGAAATTTACACGCTTGGTCTAGACAATAGCCAGATTATCAATGTGAGCAATGACGCGACTGTGAATGACCATAATCCGGTGTGGTCGCCGGATGGTCGACGATTGAGCTTTGTTTCCGAACGACATGGTAATCCAGAATTGTATCTGGTGGATTTACAGCAGGGTGGGTTGTTGCGCCTGACCGAGCATACCTCGCGGGATAGTTCGCCGATGTGGTCACCGGATGGGCAACAGATCGCGTTTGTGTCGTATCGAGATGGTGAGATTGGCGGTGGATTGTATCTGCTTGACCTGACCGACCCATACTTGCCGATTCTCAGTGAAGCGCTGGCATTTGGTGTCCGTGAGGATACATTGGTGTGGTCACCGGATGGGTCACAAATTGCCTTCGTGGCGATTGTCGATGGTGATACGGGTGTGTATATGATCGACCTTGTCACTAATCGCCTGCAAAACATCGCGGATGTCAGCCGATCCCGTGCAGTGATGTTATTCCCATGATGCGCGTGTATGTACACTTCACGCTGATATTCACGATGGTGTGTATCAGCGGTGTGCTGGTGTTTCAACGTTTAGGCGCGAGCGCTTATCCCTATGATGTAATTGCTTATACAGATGCTGATTTTCATTTGACCATTCACGACATCACCACGCAAATTACGCATGTTCTTACGTCGGAATTCCTCAGCGTGTATCAACCGCAATGGTCACCAAATGGCGATAAACTTTACTTTCTGATGAGGGATGCTGAAGGTGTGCTTCATCCGGCGATCATTCATGCGGACGGCTCTAACGCGCAATATGCTTATCAGGTCGTCATCAATAATCCGCTATCTACCGGATGGTCACGCGATGGACAATTTATTTTGTACTTTGATGTGCGTGATGGCACGCAAGCGTTGTATCGCCTGAATGTGGTCGACATCACGCAACGCGGTGAGCGCGTGAGTGTGGGGGGTGTGCAAGGGCAGATGTTTCTTGATGTTGTGGATCGCCGTCGTGAAGGCATCTCCACCGCACCCGAAATAGATCGTGAACTTTTGATCGATCGGATGAACGGTCAATGGGTGCTCATAATGCGCGATGGTGCTGGTAATTCTGACATTGTTGTCCGCCTGACAGCACAAACGATATTCAATGACGGTGCCTACACAATTTCGCCGGATGGGGCGCGTGTGCTTTACGAAGTTATTGATGCTAATGATTTTCGTCATCTGTACATGATCGCGCTCACTGATGGCGCGTCATCGAATCGCATCCCACCTTATAATGGTCGGTATCCTAGTTTTCAACCGTAAATATGCCGTAACCAAATGATTATACGAGACTTGGCTTTGATGTATACTGAAAACGTACGATACACATTACAATTCTGTGTGTAAAGGTCATTCATAAATGCTGATTTTAGAGGTATCGAGGTTATTCATCCATGCGTAATCCGATTCGAATCAATTATACTGCCCTGAGTGGTGGATTGTTCTTCACCTTACTGATTGTGTTGATGATTCCGGCGCTTGGGCAGATGCGTAATGTATTCTCTGTAGATGGTTTTGATCCGCATGCTCATTGCTTTGCATGGAATCAGCCCATATTACGCATGTATTTAGTGTCTGATTCATTAATTGGTGTGTCATATCTGGGTATTGCCTCAATGCTCTTATATTTGTATCAGCGCTTCCGAGATATTTTGCCCGCACCGTGGATTTTGCTGGCGTTTTCTGCGTTTATTTTTAGCTGTGGCATCACACACTTTATGGATGTGTGGACGCTGTGGAACCCAACATACCGTCTGTCTGCGTATGCCAAATTTATCACCGCGGTGGTTTCTGCGGGTACAGCGCTGGTCTTACCGCCATTGATCCCCCGTTTACTGGGTATCGTCAACGAAGCCAAAGTATCAGATAGGCGTCGTGAAGACCTGGTCACGATCAATCAACAATTGCAAGCGGAGATCGCACAACATCGTCAAACCCTGAGCGCCTTACAACAAAGCGAGAAACGGTTACGCACGGTCATTGATAATGCGCCGGTGGTGCTCTCAACGATCAGTGCTGATGGCATCATCTCAATGGTTGAGGGTAATGCCTTGCGCCAGATCAATTTTCCGTTTAAAGATATGGTGGGCGAAGATGTTAAAGCCGTCAACGGTTTAGACCCTAGCATTACCGATGCGGTAGAGGTGGCACTATCAGGTCAGGACACGGTGGTGGTGGCACAACGGGACAAAGTCACATTTGAGAATCGTTTTTCGCCAGTCATTGAAACCGATGGTTCCGTAACAGGTGTGATCGGCGTTTCTGTTGATATTAGCCAGCGGATACAGGCAGAGCAGAACTTACGCAAAGCCTATGAGAAAGAACGTGAACTAAATGCCCTGCGTGAACGATTTATCGCCCGTATGTCGCATGAGTTCCGTACACCATTGTCGATTATCAACTCCGCTGTAGAGATGCTTCATCACTATTTTGAGCGCATGACACAAGATCAACGTCAGGAGAAAGCGACACGCGTTCACACCGAAATTCTAAATTTAACCCGTATGTTGGACGACGTGCTTTTGATCGGTCAGATGGAAGCAGATTATATTGAGTTTAAGCCAGAAACGTTTGATCTGGCTTCGCTTTACCGGCGTGCGGTTGATGACCTGAGTTATGCACAGGACAAGGTAAACCTACACTTTACGAGTAACATCGAGTCTTTGACCGTGACGATGGATCAACAGTTAATGACATATATCATCAATAATCTCGTTACCAACGCTGTTAAATATTCTCATGCTGGTGACGATGTGCATTTGTCACTGACACAGACGGATACGATGGTGCGCTTCACGGTTGAGGATCATGGTATCGGCATTCCAGAGGAAAATTATGGGCGTATCTTTGATCGCTTTTATCGCGGGAATAACATCGAAGGCATTGCGGGAACTGGCTTGGGGTTATCCATCGTGAAGCGTGCTGTTGACCTGCACGGAGGCACTGTCACGTTTGAAAGTGTGCTTGATCGTGGCACAACCTTTACGGTCAACTTACCGCTTGACCAAGCGACTACATAATAACTGAATGCGTACCCGTTTTATACTCATCGGTGTGGTCTTGTGCTTTTGCATCAGCGCAATGAGCTATAGTCCACAGGTTGCCCTGAACACAATCGGCATCATGTTCGCGCTGGTGGGCATCGGACTGCTATTGATGATTTTGCCTGAACAATCATCGCTGATAGTGCCTGCACAAAAGACCACAGTAGCCGATGAAAACACACCCTACACCCCTTTACACGCACTTATCTTTGGCATGGGGATGATCGCGTTGTTAGTGGTCGCCGCGGGTGGTGCGCCACAGCATCACACGCTGGCATTATCGCCCATGCGGATGGA
>DAOTXB010000393.1:0-2854 GCA_034435575.1 Anaerolineae bacterium | reverse complement strand
CACCGGATACCAAAGCACAGGTTGACCCGGTTGTAGGCGATTGAGCATTTGTGTTGTTCAACATTTGACGGTGATTTTCGCCGTAGTAAGTGGTGCCCGATACGATATGACTATTTGTGGGGAGTATATCGTACCGGACACCGTCGCCGTTAGATTTTCTCTTAACGGCAGACCACGGTGAATGAAAAGGAGAATGTGTAAAGAATATAAATTTTTCAGATAACGCATCGGTTACATCACGGTTACGGTTTCTTAATCGGTGATGGTGTTATCGTCATCATTTGCCGAATGATCGGATTGCAGACCGTATAATATCTCATCCGTGTGTTCGCCATAATCTGGCACAATATTGCTAATTTCCGCTGTGCTATCACTGATTCGGATCGGACTTCGCATCCATGCTGTGCCATCATCAAATGTGCCCAGCATACCCCGCGCCTGTAATTGGGGATCATTTTCAATCTCGTCCGATGTTTTAACAGGTGAATAACAGCAATCCACCGCACCTAGATGTGCGTTCCATTCCGCGAGGGTTTTGCTTTTAAATATTCCGCTGACCGTTTGGATGAGTGTGTCCTGCTCATCAGGGTCAAGATAACCATCAATCAAATCGGGACGTGCTACCGCGTTACAGAAATTACGCCAGAATTTGTCCTCTAAGGCACCGAGCGAAACATGACGACCATCTTTAGTTTCATAGACACGGTAACACGCTATACCACCAGATAACACGCCTTTCCCCGGTTGGGTATGCATCGTTTTGGCTTCTACCCAGTTATACATCGCAAACGGTAGAGCAGATTCTGCCAGACTCGTATCCACAAAGCCACCTTCGCCGGTGGTCGCCGCCCGATACAACCCCGCGAGGATGCCCGCCACGCCGATATATGCCCCACCAATATCCGCCACCTGACCACCCATAACCTGCGGGTTTTCCATAAATCCAGTTAATCCGGCACTGGAGACATAATTCAGATCATGGTTACCAGATTGTGCATAAGGACCATCTGCACCCCATCCAGAAAGGGCACAATAGACCAATTTAGTATTAATCTTTTTGAGTGTTTCATAATCACAATTCAGCCGTGCCATAACGCCAGGGCGAAAGCCTTCGACCAGCACATCCGCGTTTTCAACTAACTTTTTGAGCATCGCTTGCCCATCTGATTCCTTTAAATTGAGGATAATGCTCTTCTTGTTGCGGTTATTCATGCGGAAAAACACACTTTGTCCGTCGATCTGTGGTCCCATCCACCGAGCATAGTCACCCCCATTCGGGTCTTCGACTTTAATGATCTCCGCTCCTAAATCCGCGAGCATCATGGTACACAGACCACCGGGGAGTAACCTCGTTAAATCTAACACACGAACACCCGCTAATGGTTGTGACATTTTACGTCCCTTTGTTTATACTCATCAAAAAAAACAGTATGTCTAATTATAAACTGACTAGAAATTCTTTTCATAGAAATCGCTTAGGGCGAAATCTCAGTTTTTCTGTAGGAATTGCATAAGAATTTAGAGATTACAAACAGATTGTTGTTCTGTAATTTGGATTACGGTTTGTTCTATGCTATAAATTATCCTCATGGTGATCTCATCTTTAGTTAACACAACTTCTTCGAGGTCACAGCTATTTAAATGTAATTTAGTAAAGGATTATGTATATGAAAAACCGATTTATCCTTGCGATTCTTCTGGTACTGGTTGCGGCTCTCGTCGCTGTTCCGGTCAGCGCGCAGGATGGGAATGTGTTCACCTTCGGGTCGTTCAGTAACCCCGTCCAGCTTGATGCCGCTGTAGTTACAGACGGAGTTTCCTTCCGTGTCATCAATCAGGGATGTGAAGGTCTGCTCACTTTTGATGGGTCTAGCACCAACCCCATACCACTTCTGGCACAAAGCTGGGAAACAAGTGAAGATGGTATGACATGGGTCTTCTCACTCGTAGAAGGTGCAACTTTCCATGACGGTACACCCTTCAATGCCGAATCTGTGGTCTTCAACTTTGATCGCTGGCGCTTGACGGACAACCCGTATCACTTTGAAGAACAAGTCTTTGAGTATTACGAATACATGTTCAGTGGTTTTGATGATGCTTCATTCATCAACAGTGTAGAAGCAACTGGTGAATATGAAGTGACCTTTACCCTGAGCGAACCGAATGGTTCCTTCCTGAACACACTAGCGATGTCCATGTTTACCTTCGCCAGCCCGGCGGCGGTCATGGAAAATGGTCCGGCGTATGGTACACCCGACGTTGGTTATGTCTGCACCGGTCCTTTCGAATTTGGCGAGTGGATCAGTGATGATCGCGTTGTGCTGAACCGTTATGCCGACTACTGGGGCGAAAATCCTGGTAACCTCGACACCGTTATCTTCCAGATTATTCCAGATAACGCCGCACGTTTCGCCGCGCTTCAGGCTGGTGCCATTGACGCATTCGAACAACCGAATGTTGAAGATCTGGATACCATCGAAGAAGCAGAAGACCTCTACATTCAGATGCGTGGTCCGTTAAACGTGATGTATCTTGCCTTCAGCTACCGCATTGCGGAATTCCGTGATCCGATGGTACGTCGTGCAATCTCCATGGCGTTTGATCGCCAGGCAATTGTCGATGCTTTCTATCCCGATGGTGCGATCCCTGCGTCCACCATGCTTCCGCCGTCACTGTGGGGCTATAACGAGGGTATCGAAGTTACCCCATATGATCCCGATGGCGCGATGGCAATGCTGGCAGAAGCCGGTTATCCTGATGGACTGAGCGAAGTTAGTGTACTTGGTCTTGCTGAAGATGGCGTAACCGTGACTGACGAAGTTGTGGACACCATCTCGATTGACCTGTTCTTCCA
>DAOTXB010000392.1:0-4229 GCA_034435575.1 Anaerolineae bacterium | reverse complement strand
GCCGTTGACGATCTGTGAGAGTCCGCGACCGCCACACTTTAAACGCACGGGCAAATCGAACGGCACATCTCTCGTCGGACGCCAGCCCACAGGTTGCGCCACGAGGAAACGTCTGTCGGACGCGGGCACATCCCACGCCGCACCGAGGATACCGTTACGTTCTGCGGCGAGGTGCATTCGTTTGATGGAGAAAGTCGTCGGCGACTTGGAAAACGGCGCATAATGCGGACGAATCTCTATCACCGGATGCCAGTTGAGCGGTTGATCGGGCATGATTTTCGCTTTCGATTGTGTTAGTTGTGAGTGGGTTTTACGTGTAAAACGGTTAGGTAAAGCGTGGTTTTACTGCTTGTATTGGAATATGCCAAGCTCGTTGGTGTGAGCAAAACATGTCGTTAGTTTGATGTGGCGCGATCTACCTTTTACGAGTGTAATAATCGTTATGAAGCGGAAGGGTGTTCAGGATTATATCGAAAGAAACCAATTGCCCATCATCATCCACGAAAAACAGCATAATCCATCATCGACAAGATTCTGGAATTGCGTCAGTTGTACCAACTGGGTGCCTTACGAATCGTGTATTATCTGAAGTGGTATCATGATATTCAAATCTCAGAATCAACGGTATCGCGTGTCCTATGTGCACATAACGTATCACGTCTGCCAAAGACTGCTCCAAAACGCGCGATGCATCCTAAACGTTATGCCAAATCTGTGCCTGGACATTATGTTCAGGTAGATGTTAAGTTTCTCAAGTTCAAGGATCAGCAAGGGCGCACAGTAAAGCGATATCAGTATACCGCCATTGATGATGCCACTCGCATTCGCGCTCTACAGATCTATGACAAGCACAACCAAACCTATGCGATCCAGTTCATCGATTATTTTATTGAAAAATTTCCGTTTCGTATCTCTACAATTCGAACCGATCGTGGACACGAGTTTCAGGCACGATTTCACTGTCATATTGAGTATCACGGGATGCAACATGTTTATATCAAGCCGCGAACCCCTCAACATAATGGCAAAGTTGAACGATCTCACCGCATGGATCAAACTGAATTCTATCAATTATTGAGTTATACCGATGAGATCGATCTACAGGCTAAGCTTGAGGCGTGGGAGAACTTCTACAACTATGATCGTCCACATATGTCACATGATGGCAACACACCTTATGAGATGATGCGCTCTATACTAAAATGATTTACCATATGTCCGGCAGGGTATGATGTATCATACGCTCTCAATGTGAAGAAATCGTACACTTGCATCATTTGTCTAGTGTACCAAACCTAACTCACCACTTACCTTTTAATCACTTCCAGATTCTCTGCCGAACACAACTTTAATCAACCGCGTGCGTATTGCAGCGATAAAACAATATCCTGTGGATAATTGCCAAATGCACGTCCGAATAGATTCATACCACCAACATACTCGGAATCTGCTGAGACACCCACGCGAATTTTAATATCGCTTTTTTGGTGAATATTGATATGTTCGAGCGACCTGTCTGAAATGCGTAAGCCATCAATAAAACTGCCTTCCCGGTTGACTTGCCAGACTTTGCACAAACCATATTGCGTGTTGAATGTTTCCCACCATTCAGGCGTAAGCACACCACGTTCTCCGCCAAAATCTGCCGGGCTTGTCCAGGTACCAACATTTACATCGTTAATCCAGAGTGAGATGTCAGAGGGCCAATCCTCATGGTTAAGTGGTGCTTCTGAACATATTTCCATACTCAACCGTAGGCTCGTTAATTGTGCGTTCTGCGGTAATTTTTTGGGAAAGCGATATTCTACGTATCCATGATGAAACCATAATAACTGAGCGTTGAGTCTGGCTGGTTCTAGGAATGAACTGGGGGTATCCAATAAGCCAATGATGTCATCTGATGACGCAAGCCCACAAGTAGGTGCGACATTAAAATCAGTATATGCACCGATTGGCATTGAAACATCGACCGTTTCCATCATCTTGTGTGTTTCCACAGGAAATTGAAATGAAATATTGTCATAGCGACGGGCGCAAATCTTCTGAACACCGCGCGATGCCGCCTTAAGCTCAGTTGTTATTAACCCCGCTTCTTCTAACTTACTCAAATGCAGATTTGTGGTTGATAATGGGATGTCGAGTGCAGTGGCAATTTCGCTAACATTTGCCAAACGCCTACCCAAAAATTCTAATATCTTAATTCTTGGCTTAGAGCTTAGTGCCTTCATTACAGCTTGTGCATTATCTTCAGTGGCTTGTAGAACCAGAATTGGTTTTCCCATTTCTGTTTGGTGACTCATTAACACCTCTTTTTTATTTCACATTTTTATGATTAAAACAAAGTGTTTTATACATAACTTCCTCCGATAGTGCAAGTTTTTTTGCAAAATTTGACTCCACAGGTGTTATATGTATAATATGTTGATATGTAACATAAAAACATGAAATAAAATTATTGGCTTAAACTTATGGACTCAGATAAGATCAACGTTAACATAGACACCTCAGTAGTCGGGCGTGTATCTGATACACGTACTCTTCTCCAACGCATATGGCAAGACGAACAGAACACTATCCAAGGATATCTGTTTCTTGCACCGTTTTTGATCATCTATCTTATTTTTCTGATATTTCCGGTATTTCGTGGTATTTATATTAGTCTTCATCGGTGGGATTTACTATCGGGCAAACTCCGTTCTGTTGGTTTCAGTAATTACGAACGGATGTTTAACAATGATGACCTTTTCTGGACATCGACATGGCATACCATACAGTTCGTGCTGTTCTCGACCCCCGCACTAATTTTGCTCGGATTACTGCTTGCGGTTGCGCTCAACCGAAGAAAGCCCGGAATGACCTTGTTCCGCACACTCTTTTTTGCACCATATGTTTTGTCCATTTCGGTGATTACGCTTATCTGGTTTATGGTGTTCAACCCGAATCGAGGCATCTTAGCATCGTTTATGGAATTGTTCGGATTCGAACCACTTGCCTGGCTTACAACGCCTGGTTTGGCGATGGCGGCAATCATCATTACAACAATATGGTGGACGCTGGGATTCAACATCATCTTGTTCTTGGCGGGTTTACAAGATATCCCTGCGTCAGTCTATGAAGCCGCCCGATTAGATGGTGCAAACGATTGGACATTATTCTGGCGCATCACGGTGCCGCTTCTGCGTCGTACCATTTTGTTAGTCGGAATTTTGCAAATTATTGCCTCGTTCCAGATTTTCGGGCAGGTCTATCTCATGACTGGAGGTGGTCCTGCAAACTCGACACGGGTACTTGTACAGCACATTTATGAACAGGGCTTCCAGAGCTTCCGTCTTGGATATTCGTCCGCGATGTCGATGTTCTTGTTTGCCATTATGCTAGTTATCTCGCTGGTTCAGCTATACGTTGGTGCGAAAGGAGATGAACTCGATGCAGGCAGTAAATAATAATCCCTCACGTACAGATGATCAGCGCAGTTTGCTGTTAAATCAGTTTTCACAAATCATGTTTTACTTAGGGTTATCGCTATTCGCGTTATTGTGGCTTATCCCAATCTGGTGGATGCTTTCATTATCCTTCACCAGTAACGATGTGCTTCGTGTTGATACGGTTGGTCTAATCCCTCAAGGATTTACCTTTGATAATTATGAAAGTTTGCTATCCGTTTCAGCCGTGCCACGTTGGTTTTTCAACAGTTTTGTGGTTGCTACGGGTACAACGCTAGGGACGTTGGTCTTATCCTCACTTGCAGGATACTCCCTGGCGCGTATCCCATTCAAGGGGCGTTCCATTGTGTTTGTGCTTATCCTTGCCGGGCTGATGATCCCTGAACAGGCGGTGTTCATTCCATTGCACACCATGTTCGCAGAGTGGGGACTGCATAACACCCACTTCGCGCTCATGATGCCGAAAATGGCGATCCCGCTCGGTGTGTTTATTATGACCAATTTCTTCCGTGCCATTCCTAAAGATATAGAAGAAGCGGCTCATTTAGATGGTGCAACACGCATGACCGTTTACTTACGGATTATGCTTCCGTTGGTACGTCCAGCACTAGCAACACTCGGAATCTTCACTTTTGTGCTGGTCTGGAATGATTTTTTGTGGCCCCTTGTTTCCGCAACGCAACAAGATATGTATACCATCACTATCGGGTTAGCGTCGCTTCAAGGCAACTTCGCACAATCGGAAGGTTTAGGTTCCTTGATGACAAGCGCTGTAGCAGCCAGCGC
>DAOTXB010000391.1:0-3399 GCA_034435575.1 Anaerolineae bacterium | reverse complement strand
TGTTCTTCCGTCAGGGTGAAGTCCAACGCGCCGAGGTTATCCTCCATTTGCTGTGCCGTGCGTGCGCCGATGATCGGCACGATATTGCCCATTTGCGCCCGGACATAATTAATGGCAATCTGCGCCGGACTATGCCCGATTTCTTCGCCCATTTTCATAATCAGCGTGGCGAAGTCTTTCTCTTTTTTGCTGGCAGCGCTGTGGCGTTTTTGCTCATCATTTTCGCTATTATATTTCCCTGTCAAGGCTCCCTGACCAATTACTCCCCAGGGCGTGACGGTCAAATCTAGCTGACGTGCCATCGGGAAAATATCGCGTTCCGCCGCGCGTCCGACCAGACTATAGGGCAACTGAACCGCGACCGGGCGCGTCCAGCCATAATTCTCTGCCATAGCGACCGCATAAGATACTACCCACGCCGGCGTATCTGAAAAGGCGAAGTAATGTACCTTCCCTGCCCGGATCAGATCATCCACCGCACGTAATACCTCTTGAACCGGAGTCATGAAGTCCCACATATGCAAATACAGCACATCAATATAAGGGGTATTCAAGCGTTTGAGGCTTTTCTCTACGGTGTGCATCATATTCTTACGGCTGTTCCCGCCTGCGTTGGGATTTTGCTTGTCTTCGGTGAGCGTGTACTTGGTCGCAAGCACGAAGTTTTCACGGTCAGCGTGGATAAATTCGCCCACAAATTTTTCGCTGGTGCCGTCAGTATAATTATTTGCTGTATCGACGAAGTTCCCGCCTGCGTTTACAAACAGGTCGAAAATTTTCTTGCTTTCATCTTTTTCCGCGCCCCAGCCCCAATCATTGCCGAAGGTCATCGTACCGAGGCAGAGTTCAGATACCCGTAAACCGCTATTTCCTAGTAATTTGTAGTGCATCATGCTATCTCCTTAATATAGGTAAAAGATTATTTGAATGTGTAGATGGTCACAATTGATGGTTAAGCACGTTTTTCAATCGGAATCTGCAATTCAGTGACGAATTCATCCGCATGATTGGCGAGGTAGGCATCCGGTAGGATATAGCCTTCGTTGTTCGCGCCGAAGCGTAAGTACACTTCGCGGGTTGCGCCCGCTACATCATAGTCATGGGTATCAATCCAGTTAAACAGTACGTTGAGCGCCTTGCTCATTGAGTCGTAATCGCCGGTATGTACCACACACGCCATCTCTGGCACGGCAGATAGCATGAGAATATTGACGTCATCATTTTGCGGAATTGTTTTGTTGATCGGTATCGCAACTTCTACATCAATGTGATCTTCACGATACTCTGCATCGTGATAGATCATCAGCGGTGGGCTGATCTCACGTGCGGTATGGCGTGCTACAAAGGCTTCAACCGTCTCGAACATGTGCGAGATACGTCTAGTATTGACCTGCACAACCTCGCGCATTGTCGCCACTTTCTGGGCTGGAATCTGTCGTAATACCACATCATATGGTGGGATACCATCTTCTAGCTCAATCTGTTGAATCCGCGCTTCCACCTGTGCCAGCCGTGCTTGCTCTTCCCGCAGACGTTGCTCGATTTCCGCCCGCTTGAGCTTGAGTAACCCGCGAATCTCACCTGCGTTGAGGTCATCATCAAGCAATGTTGCGATCTGCTCCAACGAAAATCCGAGTTCTTTCAGCGCGATAATACGATTCAGGCGCGGCAGTTGGTCGGCGGTGTAATAGCGATACCGCGTGAAGGTATCGACATGCGCCGGTTTAAGTAAATCGATTTCATCGTAATGCCTCAACATTTTGATTGATACACGGCTAAATCTAGAAAAGTCACCAATTTTGAACATCTTAACCACTTTCAATTCGTCATGACTATACACTCTCCCATTGTAGGAGAGTCAAGCATGCTATCAACATAAAAATACCTCCGACGTCGCTGTGCGGAGGCATTTTAGTCTGTGCCTCATCGGGGGCTGTACCGACGAGGGCAGTTAAGGAGAATTGACTGATTCAACTATAAACCTTCCCGTAGGGGCAAAGTCAAGTAGGGGCTTTTAGCTCATGAAGCCGATGCCGCTAGGTGTTATTGATCGTGTGTTTCTGATGTGTTTTCTTAATCAGGCGATCCAACCGTCAGCGTAAAATGATGCGTTGCGCCATGTTTATGGGTTGGTGTGACGAAGTGCATCCCAACATCCTGTGTCCCATCATCATTTTGTAGATGCACCGGTTGGACATAATCGAGCTGGCACAATAATGCCATCACCACATCGGCAGATTCATCCAGACCGCCCGGTAAATTGGTATGACGCGCATAACCGGCTGTACGGACATATGTCCACAGGTCAACCAGTATACTTTCGCTCAAAAATAATGGTTGTGGCTCATCAGCGAGAATGATGAGATTTTTGCCTTTACGTCGATTATCATGCCCGACGCTGAATTTACGCCCAGTATCAATCGCCTTGAATTTAGATTTCTTGCGGAGTAAACGGGTGATATCCCGCCAGAATTTATCGAAATTAACCGTCTGTGGCTTGCCTTCCAGCCACGCCCGCACAGTGCGGATATTTCGATTATCATCCAGATAGGGGTCATCCTCATCATAAGCATGGACATAGACCGGAATTGGTAGCGGATGCAGGTAAGACTCCAATAACGGACATACCTCACGCTCCCAATCTAACCCGCCAAAACCGCTTCCTAGACGCGGGAAGGAGATGGAGGTGATACCTTTTTGTGCATACATAGCGACAAAGGTTCTTAAGCCGCTTTCAATATCCTGTAGGCGAGATTTATTGCGCCAATGTCGTTTGGTAGGAAAGTTTAATACCCATTTGTGTGGGGTGCGATAGAGCATTAATTGCCCCACTTCGAAGTCTCCTCGCTGGCAACGATCACGATAGACCTCGAACATATCAGGAAAGCAGGTTTTGAAATCGCGGGCGATCCCTTTGCCCATTACCCCGGCAGTATTGACCGCATTTACCAGTACCCGCGCCGGGCTTTGTAACACATCACCGGTGACATAGGTAATCATAATCGCCTAGACCAGTAAAGAAATTACGATACTGCTTACATTGCTGGTTGTATCTGACCCGACGATGACGAGCAGGGTAAAGATGATGAAAATAGCCCAGAATAGTAAGAAGGGCCACAATAAACCCGCTAATGCCGCGCCAATAACACCATTTTCAGCCACATAAATCATGGGATTTGCTACAAAACGTCCTAACCCTGCCTGACCAGCAAGCGCCGCATCTAAACGTAGACCCCGCGCCCAACTAGCGATTTCTGCATCAAAAAACATTGTGATAAGAAAGGTGACCAGCGCCACCCCTACGCCAATGAATAAATAACCACGAACAGAGAATATTGATGACAGCATCGGTCTATACTCCTTTCGGGAAGACTTATAGCGATTATATTATTCTATTGT
>DAOTXB010000390.1:0-4089 GCA_034435575.1 Anaerolineae bacterium | reverse complement strand
TGCACGTCGCCAATCTGTACATCTTCAAACGCCCAGCGCAGTGTCGGGCATTCAACCGGACCGTTCCAGCGGAGCATTTCCTCAACGGCGGTTTTAATGTGTTCGGGATGATCGCGTAAGAGGTCGAATTGATCGCGGTGTTGCATGAGCGCAAGCGTGCCATTCCCGATCAAATTCACGGTGGTTTCATGCCCTGCGACCAGCAACACGAAGATCATACTCATTAGTTCCATCTGGTCTAGGGAGTCACCATCTTCTTCCGCCTGTACCAACGCGCTGAGAATGTTATCCGCCGGATTGTTCTGATATTCCTCAATTTTGGCGTTCATATACATGACAAATTCCATGATCGCGCTCATATTTGTTTCTTGATCGGGGTTGAACAGGATGACCTGCGTCCATTTCCGGAATTTATCGCGATCTTCGCCCGGTATGCCGAGCATCTCCGCGATGACGGTTATGGGCAACGGGAAGGCGAAGCTGTTGAGCAGGTCAACCTCTTTTTTGCCCGCCATCTGATCGAGCAATTCCTCGGCGATATTGGCAATACGTGGACGCATCGCTTCGACCATGCGCGGGGTGAAGGCTTTATGGACTAATGCGCGCAAACGGGTGTGGTCGGGCGGGTCACGGTTGAGCAGATGCTGATTAATCGTGGCAAACGGGTCATCGGGTGAGGGTTCGGGACCATATTTTTGGGCGATTTCTGGTGGGATGTGCTTACGAAATTCTTTACCGAAGCGGTTATCCTTCAGCACACTCACACAATCATCATAGCGGGTGAAAATCCAGAATGTATTGCCGGTTACCGGACCGACAGCCTGAAAAATCGGTGATGTATGGCGCATTTTGTCGTAAAAGACTTGCGGATTTGCGCGAATCGCTTTGTCGAAAACGGTGTCACCGATTAAGCGTTCAGTCATAATGTCATCCTTCTAAACATAAGGTTGTTGTTCAAACACTATACGTGATTGTAGCGAATCTGTCGCAAAATGCGAGTAAAAACTCATGAAATGCAGGCGCGTGATTAGACTTGGCTCAGTTTAGATCGATGCTAACGCCTGTTGAATATCTGCAATCAGATCATCAGTATCTTCTAGTCCGACTGATAAACGCACCAGACCGGGCGCAACACCGCGTGCTTTGAAATCGTCCTCGGTCATGACTGCCGCCAACATCGCCGCCGGACTCACAATCAACGAGTGGACACCGCCCAGACTCGCCGCCCGATCTACCAGCGTGAGTGCATCCATAAAGCGATTCGCCTGTACCATATCACCGTCAATCTCAAAGCTCAACATACCACTAAAGCCGGTCATCTGTGACATTGCTAGTGCATGTTGTGGATGACTTTCTAACCCGGGATAATAAACACGGGCGATGCGGGGATGTGATTCCAACATTTTTGCGACGGCAAGGGCGGTACTGTTGTGTTGATTAACGCGTAACTTAAGCGTCCGTAAGCCACGAACCAACAACCAGCTATCGAAGCCATTAAGCGCCGCACCAACCGCTAAAGATGTGCGCCAGATGGGTTCCAGCAGATCACGTCGGGTGGCAATCGCTCCTGCTAACAGGTCATGATGCCCGCCAAGGTACTTGGTTGCGCTGTGATACACAATGTCGATTCCATGATCCAACGGGCGTTGGTTGATGGGCGAGGCGAAGGTGTTATCGGCTAAGGTGATGATGCCGTGTTTTTTGCCGATGGTGGCGATGGCGCTTAAATCGGTGATCGCCATGACCGGATTAGTCGGGGTTTCTACAATAATGAGCTTGGTTTGTGGCAGAATGGCGGCTTGGAACGCGTCGGGGTCAGTTTGCTCCACGAAGGTGACTGAGACACCAAATTTGTGCATCACATTTTCCAACAAGCCAATCGTACCGCCATAATGCACTTTTTGCGCGACGACATGCCCGCCAGATTCTAACAAGGAAAGCATGATCGTCGTGAAGGCACCCATTCCTGATGCGGTCAGGATGGCATCTTCTGCGCCTTCTAATTGGGCGATTATCACCCGTGCATGGTCAGAGGTTGGGTTGCCATAACGGGCATAAAACGCAGAGTGAAATGGCTCGGTTGCCATGTCAAGAAACCCGTCCGCTGTTTCTGCTTTAAATGTCGATGTTTGATAGATCGGTGGGGATAGTGAATCAGATGGATTGACCGTGTCATCCGCGTGGATGCTGATGGTGGCGGGGTCATGGTCTGGGTTTGGCATTTTACTATCAGCCATAGTGCTGTTTCTTTCTTGTGTGGATAGTTCAATAGAGATAGAAGTTAAGAGTTCACAGTTTTTAGTTTCGGCAAATTCGTAGAAACAGGATACAAAATGGTTGCTGTGTAGGGAAGGAACTGTGTATCCTTCTGCCTGCTTCATGCTGTAGCGGACAACGAATAGTCAAAACAGATGAGAATGAGGATATTATCGACATATCATCATCCCCACAAATTACCTAAACCAGCATGCCTTCGCTATATTGTTGGCGCAGAACTTTTTTGTTGAACTTACCGACGCTCGTCTTAGGGATTTCCGGCACAAATATAATTTTTTCTGGTAGCCACCACTTCGCCACTTTGTCCTTCAAAAATGTGATGATGGTTGCTTCGTCAACACCTCTCGCATCCTGCGTGAGGACGACCGCCGCCAACGGGCGTTCCTGCCATTTGTCGTCAGGGATGGCGATCACCGCCGCTTCTAATACATCGGGATGTGACATAATCTCGCCCTCAAGTTGTACCGTGCTGATCCATTCGCCACCGGATTTTACAAGGTCTTTGGTGCGGTCAGTGATTTCCATATACCCATCCGGTGACATAGTCGCTACATCGCCAGTGCGGAACCAACCATCTGCTGTCATGTATGAGGGGTCAATATCACTATGGAAATACTGGCTAATCACCCATGCGCCACGCACCTGCAACTCACCCATTGTTTCGCCATCCCAGGGCAGTTCATTCCCTTCTATATCGACAATGCGAAGTTCAATCCCCAGAATGGGATAACCTTGCTTGGCTTTGATGTCCCATTGATCTTCGTCGGATAATTGTTTGTGTTTGCCGAACAGGTTGCCGACTGTCCCCAGAGGCGAAAGCTCAGTCATGCCCCATGCGTGCATCACATTGACTCCGAGTTCAGATTCATAGGCTTTGGTCAAACTACGGGGCATCGCAGACCCGCCGACGATCAACGCGCGCACAGATGAAATATCACGCGGGTGATTGCGGAGTTCATGATAAAGACCGTTCCAGATGGTCGGCACACCAGCGGCGATGGTCACTTTTTCATTGGCGATCATATTTGCGAGGGGTTTAGGCTGTAAAAATTGTCCCGGCATAATCATTTCCGCACCGGATGCCGCACACGCATAGGGTAAGCCCCACGCCATCGCATGAAACTGTGGCACGACGGGTAGAATGATGTCCGATTCGGTCACACCGAGCGCCGATGCTTGATTTTCGCCCAATGTGTGCAGATACATGGAACGATGGCTGTATAATGCCCCTTTGGGATCGCCGGTGGTTCCGCTGGTGTAGCACATACCCATTGCCATGCGTTCGTCGGTACTCAGCCACTCAAAATCTTCGTCAGAGTCATCGATTAAGTCTTCGTAGAACAACACATTTTCCAGCGATGTTTCGATGTTTTTGTCAGCGTTGTACAACACATAATGTTCAACCGTAGTAATATCTCCGGCAATTTTCTCGTATAATGGGAGTAGAGTCGCGTCGATGAAGACGATCTTATCTTCCGCATGGTTGACAATATACGTGAGTTGTTCCGGGAAGAGGCGAATGTTCAAGGTATGGCATACCGCGCCCGCGCCGGGGATGGCGAAATAGAGTTCGAGATGCTGATAATTGTTCCAGCCAAACGTACCCACGCGGTCACCGGGAGCGATGCCCAGTTTTACCAATGCTTTGGACATCCGCTTAACGCGCTTGTACATATCCGCATAGGTATAGCGATGAAACGAGCCATCCGGTAATTTTGTGGTGATCTTTTTGTGTGGGAAAAGCCGATTGGCATGTTCGATAATACGATCAATCGTCAGTTGATAATCCATCATTAAACCGTGCATAAAAAT
>DAOTXB010000389.1:0-1707 GCA_034435575.1 Anaerolineae bacterium | reverse complement strand
GAAGCGGCACAGCGCCTAGAACGCGTATTGACCTGTGACCCAGGGATGGGCGTGGTGCGTCATGCGGACGCAGGATACTCAGAAGCGATTGATTTCGCTAAGAAACATCAGATCAATATTCCAATGATGGATTAATGTGATGCAAACTGTTGATCTGTTGCTTGTAAACACTGGACAGCTCGTGACTTGTGCGAGTGGTGACGGCGCAAAACGTGGGGATGCGATGCAGGATGCTGGCGTCATTGTACATGGTGCATTAGCAGTCGAGCATGGATTGATTGTTGCGACTGGCACAACATCTGATATTCAGGCGGAATTTACCGCAGAGCGTGTGATAGACGCGCAAGGCAAAGCCGTCATTCCCGGTCTTGTAGATTGCCATACGCATGTACCGTATGCGGGAAATCGCTATGATGAATTTGAAATGCGGATTCTTGGGCGAAGCTATATGGACATCATGCAGGCTGGTGGTGGCATCATGAGCACGGTGCGGAAAACACGCGCCGCATCGTCAGATACGCTTATGGCTCTGGCAAAACCCCGCCTTGATGCGATGATTCGATCTGGCACCACGACAGCCGAACTCAAAACGGGCTACGGTTTATCCACCACTGCCGAAGCGAAATTGATGCAAGTGATTTGCACGCTAGCAGATACACATCCAATGCGGATTGTGCCCACCTATCTGGGAGCACATACCATTCCACCAGAATTTAACGAGGGCGATGCCTATTTAGCAAGCATTTTTGAACACTCTTTGCAGTCTGCAAAAGCCATCTGCGACAATCACAATATACCATTTTTTGTAGACATCTTCGTAGAGAAAGGTGTGTTCACTGTTGAGCATATGCACTCGTATTTTGCGTTTGCGAAGCAACATGATATTGCGTTGAAAGCACATCTCGATCAATTTGAGCATCTCGGAGCTGTACCACTGGCGGTAGAACATGGTGCGACCTCGGTTGACCATCTGGAGGTGACACCGACGCATGATCTCGACATTCTGGCGCAATCAGATACGGTCGGGGTGATGTTGCCCGGTGTGAACTTTAATTTGGGGGTCTGTCAGTTTGGGAACGCCCGCCATCTCATTGATTCAGGCGGAATTCTGGCATTGGCGACGGACTACAATCCGGGGTCATCGCCGACAATCAGCCTGCCGTTGATGATGGCAATTGCCTGCCGTTTTCAGAAGTTGCTACCCGCAGAAGCCCTCAATGCGTGCACGATTAATGCGGCGGCGGCGCTTAACTTGAGTGAAAAAGTTGGCTCATTGGAAACTGGTAAGTTTGCGGATTTTCTCATACTGGATGCGGTGGATTATCGTGCGCTGATGATTGAGTTTGGGCATAATTTTGTGGCACAAGTTTATCTTGGAGGCGAACAAAAATGGACGCAATAATTCTTGATGGGGATAGCCTCACATTTGAGCAGGTGCTCGCCGTTGCCTATGGTGATCCTTCTGCCCCTGTGGTTAGGCTGAGTGATCATACCCGTCCTAAAGTCACACGGGCGGCGGATGCAGTTCAGCAATTATTGGATGATGGTGTCATCGCCTATGGAATCACTACCGGTTTTGGCGCATTTAAAGATAAGGTTATTTCCGCAGAGGATGTGGAGCAACTGCAACGCAACATTCTGGTGAGTCATGCGGTTGGGATGGGTGACCCATATACGCGCCCGTTAACCCGTGCGATCATGCTTATA
>DAOTXB010000388.1:0-4141 GCA_034435575.1 Anaerolineae bacterium | reverse complement strand
CGTAAAACCATAACAAACAACGCACCTTCTCAGATCGGGAAGGTGCGTTTTTGATTCGGATTCCACCGCCAAAATCACAAAAATGATTTTTCTTTTTACCCCTATAGTGCATAAACTTTTTGTCCGGTTTTTAAGCCTCCATCGCCAGCACAACGCGATACGAATCACGCGCATCCACGAAGCGTATATCCGATTCGCGCCGAATAGTTCGCTGTCCGACGTAGGTTTGTTGCGTGTTCGTTTGCAGATCATACGGCTCGAAAATGGTGACATTGTGCCTGCGCCCAATGTGGAAATATCGGCGCTGGAAAACGTCGCCATTAGATCGGCTGACCTTACGCAAATAGTCGCTACAGGATCTCATCGGCATCAAAGTTTGTCCGCGTTTGTGTGTGAAATACAGCTTGCCAGAAACGGGCAACGCGGCATCCCCTAAATCACCACGCTGTTCGGCAAACATAATTTCACGTTGTACTGCTTTACGGACTTTCTTTGATTTTCCCGTGCGCGGATGTTGCGCTGATTCATCTGTGACGGTGTAGGTGTTTGGTAATCGCCACGCTGAAGCATACGTGCCGTCACGGTTGAGTGTCAGGTAAGCATGATCGGGTACATTGTCGATAGAGGTGTCGTTTTGTTGGGCGTAATTTGCCTGTTTCCTTATATGTGCGTATTCTTCCCACTTTAAGAGTGTGGGAATCGACACATTCCACAACGCACACAGCATCTCGCGACTAATCGTGATTCCTTCGCGCTCCTGGTCTTTGGTGGACATCCACGCGCTGTATAAATTCGCCGACGCTTCGCCCACATTACCCGACAAATCAACTTTGATACGACGTTTGCCGGGTTTGTTCGTTTCGATCAGATGCGCCATGTCCGCCGAGATAGCCGATTGCGTCAACTGTTGCGCGACTTTCAATTGACCCGATAAATAGACGCGCTTGGTGCGCTTGTCGAATGTCCAATACCCGTGTCCGATTCCCTCATTTAATAATCGTCGCGCGTGGCGCTTGCTGGTGCAGATGTGCGTTTCGTACCAGATGTTTTCCAGTTCATTCCTCTGGATGCGTCCATCGCCATCGTCGATCATGTGACCATACGCCCATGCGCGAAATGCTGTGAATTGTCCAATGGCGCGAGCGATGCGTCCGGCTTCGGCATCGATTAGAGCAGGGTGTGTGATCTGCTTAATTTCGATGATCGGTGTTTCTGATTTCTGGTTTTGGCGTAGCAGATACCCCTTGCCGACGATTTGTAACTGCTTGCGTAGCCAGTCGATTTCTTCCGGCGCATGACGCTGAATGAACTCAATCGCGCCATCGAAATTGCCGATCTGGATGCGAATCAGCGCGAATTTGCGAATCATGGTATCGGTTTTGGACGGTTCGGGATCTCGTATAAGTTTCGGCTGTTCAAGCGGGGTAGTGGGGTTTGTCTTCTTTAATAAGGCGTCGAGATCAGCGGAGAATTTTCCGCCCAATCGCGAGGCAATATCATCAGGCACGGACGAACGTTGCAAACCGTTCGATTGCGTGTGGTTCGGGCTATTCGATTCGTCGCGTAGGCGCATTGAACCTAGCTCAGTCCGCGCTGAGGTCATGAGAAGTCACCTGAGAATCCGAAGGGCGAGTCCTGCCAAAATGCAGGCGAAAAGTGGCGGTATTCGGTTGCGGGCTGACTGAAGCTGTGTTACATTGAAAATGTCTTAAGTTAACAATGTAATTGTCAGCAGTATTTTGTCAGCCCATCTTGTATGGGCTTTTACTTTTTATGGTGGTGACCGTGCTCCGTGCATATTAATCTCCTAAAAGGTATCCCCGGGGATACCTTTTTACTTCTCGAGCTGTTCTATAGCATCATCAAGTAGTCGACGCAAGCTTGTTAATCGCGCCTGTGCCATTGAAACGTCTCTCTCCTGCTGCAATGCCGCACGTGCAAGATCCTGACCGGTGAGTGCCTGATTGCTTGTAGTCGCTTTGAGCATCTGCAATGCAATTTTCGGAATCGTTTGTTCAGGTTTTGATTGATTGTTTTCTTCTGAGTCCATTTCACATAATTCCTTGACCTGTTTACTGGTAAGGTTGAAATCCACAATCTGGCGGATCACTTCGGCGTGGAATTGTTGAGAAAGATTGATCACATAACGTAGTTTCTTCTCTTCGATGTTATTCCGATCTGCAAGCGCCATCGCTTCGTCTGACAGTTTGAGTATTGCTTTATATCTGCTAAATTGCATTTTTCTAATACCACCCATAGCGGCGAGGATTTCGGCTGTGTATTCACGCTTTCCCCTCAAGTCGAGATCGAGTGCTTGTCGGTAAAAATCGTTGTCAACCGATGTGGCTGGTAGGTCATAACCATGCACTGTGAGCAGGAGTAGGGCAGCCTGCCGTGCCATCGCAATGGCAGACAGTCCAGATCGTGCGGTGTTTTCCTTTGCCTGTCGAAACGGCGAAGCAACTTCGGCGGGAATAATGATGCAGGGAATCATGCTATCGCCGGTGTAGCCGGGGATGAAATCTCGCAATAACCATGTCGCCCAATAGCGCCGTTCACCCGTTTCGATGCGGAACAATTTGGTCACGCCTTCGGTGACATCAACCACAGTTAAAGGATTGACCTGTCCATCGTCACGGATGGTGACGGCGAGGTGTGTTAGATCTCGGAGAATTCTTTCTTCTGGCGATCGCTTGAACGCCGTCTCATCATCATCTTTTTCAGGATCGGGCAACAATTCGAGTACATTGGTGAATGGGCGACTGTTTTGACGGGCGATGACCTGCGCTGATTGCACCAGTTCTCGGAGTGCTTGCGACGGCGTCAGACGGCTGTTGTGGAACCGCTGATGAATATCTTCGGGTAACATCCGTCGCGGTTGAATCGGATCAGGACGCACAAGATCGAGCAAAATGCGTTCAACCCGCAATCCACGTTCTTCAAAGATGCGCTCGAAATCGTCGCCGAGCATTTCTTCGGTGACGGATGCTAATAATTTGTCAACATTGTCCGTATTACGCTTGTTTTTGCTCATCGCGCACCGCCATTGTTGATGCGTCGGACGAGCGATCCAACCAGCTGAGCATAGGCTTTGCTGGCAGACGCTTTGGGGTTATAGGCGTATACACTCTGATGATTGTGATGTGCGTATGACACTGCTTCGTTGGCGGGGATGACTCCACACAACAAGCGACCGAGCAACTCATGCGAGCGGATTTCGTCGAGCAGGTGGTGATGTCCGCGCACGCGTTTATCCATTTTGGTGACGAGGATGCCACTCACACGCAAATCCGGTGCCCGCCAACCGTCGCGGATGCGGTGTATTTTCTGGATGCCGCTCATCAAACCGACGGTTTCCAGATAACGGGGTTCGACGGGTACAATCGCGTCAGTGGCGGCAACGAGTGCCATCTCTGTTAATAGTGAAAATGAGGGGCGGGTGTCGATCACGATAGCAGCATAATGCGGGGCAATCTTTGCCAATGGATCGGATAAGCGATACGGTGCGCCAGCAATCCCCTGAAGTTCCCGTTCAGCACCTTCGAGCAGATGTGAAGCGGGTAGGACATGCAAATTATCATTCCATGTGCTCGGGGTGATGACCTGTGTCAATACTTGCGCTGCAATTTCTTGATCCGCCATCAACACTGAATACAAGCTGTTGTCTGCACCGAAATCTTTGCGACCGGTGGTGACCAACGTCGCATGGGATTGGCTGTCGGTGTCGATCAGTAGGACGCGGTGGTTATGGGCGTTTGTCTGACGCAAGATGCCCGATAATCCAAGCGCGATGTTGGTGGCAGACGTGGACTTACCTACGCCCCCTTTGTGGTTGGTTAATACGAATACACGAGTCATGTTTCTCCTCTTTCTCGACTCATCGAATAGATCGTTTCTGCTCGTAATCCGCGACATCCCGAAAGCGTGTTACACTGTGCGGGAAGCCTTGTTTTACGAGTCAGCAAGTCTTCAAGGAATGGGAGGGGTTGGTGTACAAAATACCCTTCCATTCACTGGAAAACACAAACTAAGATGAGATTGAGAACCGCGCCGCTTCGGCACGGTGAGGGTAGGCAATCGATTGGAAGTAAAGTTGTTGGGGGGTAGGGGAATGTTCGTTTATACTACAGCTCTCCCCGCA
>DAOTXB010000387.1:0-2330 GCA_034435575.1 Anaerolineae bacterium | reverse complement strand
GGAAGCGCTGGCAGGGCATCCATAATGGCGATGAACATGCGATAGATGCCCAACTCCGCTGAGCTGAGCGTGAAGGGGCGCGGTTCAGGGATGTTGTACGGAATTGTCTCACCGGCTATCTGGTATACGACCGTACACAAACGCTTCAATTGGAAAAATGTGCGTACCCGCACCGGATAGAAGATCCAGTATAAATAGCGATCCGGTCCGATTAGCACCGCCAGCGAGAACATATAGGCACAGCGGCATATTTCAGCCAGCACATAAAGCGACGTGTCCATGTGTTGAGCATTCGTCAGTAATTTATGGATGCCATCGATCAGATAGAGCGTAGCGCCCGTCGAGGAGAAAAATAGAAATGCGAGAAACCAGAGATGATGTGCTTCCCTGACCGCATTTTTCTGGCGTTGCAGGAGTTCACGTGTCATGGGGATCAGGGACATTGCCGCGGATAGGTTTGCCACACTGACCAGACAGTTAGACACAATTTGTATCTGCACATAGGGCACGCGCGGATATGCCAGCAGGTTGAAGGCGATCATCAGCACAATATAGCTGAGCATGATGAGATCAATGATGCGGGGCACATCAAATTCGGTGTAATGGCGCACGACAAGGAGGTAGCCATAGGTGATGAAGCCCGAGGATAGCGATACTTTCAAGAGGCTGATCACGGGCAGATTTGTCCCGACAAAATAAGCGTGTAATTGCGCCTCCAGTGTGTAATTGTGCAGGATGAAGATAATCCCCAGATTGAACGCCATAATCCACAGATAAAATGTTGGCATTTTGAAGATCGTGGTACGTCGGATCATGTTAAAGAGACGCGGTAAGTAGAAGATCCACCACACTAACGACAGTGGCAATACAAAGTGAGCGGTGTTAATTGGCGAGAGCATGTGTCAGCCTCCTGAGACACTATTACCGGTGAATGGTGGCATGTAGATGTCGTCGGCATGATCGCTGAGGGTGAGTTGATGTAACCGGCGATGATTGGCGATATACCCCTGTACCACGATGGCGAAGTATTCAGCTTCGTCCTCTTCTTGCTTGACAATCGGATCATTGGGTGCCACCCGAATACGATTGTTGATGTGTAACAACATTGATCCGAGGTCGCTGTTGCGATCCAAGTCGAGCTTGCGCGTGTGTCCCAGCATGAGATGGGCAATCTCGTGTAATTGTGTGTGAAGTTGTAAGATCGCGTGGTAGCGCAAATTGTAAAAGATGTAATCATTGTGTGCGGTGCTGAGGCACATACCACTAAACCCCGCTAAAGGCACCCCGTTGACATGCAACGGACGCTGGCGCACTGTGGCGATATGTTCAATGAAGTGCAACATGCTGAAGCGGTGCCAACCGTAATTCAGGCTGTCAACAGCACTGCGAACACGTTTCGTGTCCATGACAAAACCTACCAAAAGTATGCGAATTTTAGGTGTGGCGTGCCCTAGATATAGTCGCTGAAATCCGGTGGTGGGGGTATTGGTCGGTTCGCACGCTCGGCGTATTCCTTCTCGATGACCCATTCGATAATTTCACTAATCTGACGGAGTGCGCGTGGTGAGAGGTCTTTGCTGAGTTCACTACGGAGTTGGATAGTGCGTGAGTCATCTTCGATCATTGAAATGGCTTGTTCAGGCGTTTTGACAGTGAGAATTTCCATCGAAACATCAAAGAAACCGATAATTGCCCGTGCGGTTTCGAGTGAGGTGTTTTGCCTGCGTCCGCTCATCAAAAGCGAAAGCTGTGAGGCACTCACCCCGGTTGCACGTGAGACATCGGAGGCACGATAGGGTGTTCCATCGGTGCGGGTGCGATGTTCAAATAACAGGTTGAGAATGTCTGAAAATGAAAGTATGTCGTCCACCAGAATACCTTTATCAAATCGATAATCTGCAATAGTATTGATCAAAATAAACTTTTTGTTTACAATGAGCAATGTAGGTTGGCATGGAAACATTTTACTTATTTATTGTCAAAATTGCAACAAATTGATTGTATTGAGCGTCTACCCGCCGTAAATGATGCGAAATGGAGTGTAGATTATGAGCGAAAACGGCACACAACGCAGAGCGGAATTGATGCAGGAAATCAGCACATTATTGGATCAATTCCCCGATGAGATGGTGCAACAATTAGCAGAAAAGTGGCGCTTGCTTGCGCGGCAAACCGGGGACATATCATCTGCTATCGGCGACTGGATGAAGGTGGAACCATCGGCAAGCGGATCATGACTTATTGGCAGTGACAACGCGTTTCAGGTCAGGGGAGATCTATGTAAACGATCACAATGGATGGCTGAATTATGGCACTACGATTGGCAATTG
>DAOTXB010000386.1:0-15352 GCA_034435575.1 Anaerolineae bacterium | reverse complement strand
GACACATTATATCTACAATAACGGCGACACAACGCGCATTGTCAACACCATGAACAATGCGGAATACACGGTGTCCACACAGGGCGCAACACCCGCACTCAGCACCGACAACAGCCAATTGATGTGGATTGTGCGTTCCGGTGCATTTTTGCCCGGTGCGCCAGCGGCAAATTCTGCTGTATGGGTCAGCAATACCGATGGTACAAATGCGCGTCAATTATTTGACCTCCCCGGAGTATCTACGGTGTGGATGGATAATCACCGGTTACTTGTCAGTGTGCCACAAGCAGGCAGAATCACCACATTAGCGGTCTATGACACCCGCGATGATAGCAGTTATGAATTAGGCACATGGCGCAATGTGCGCTCCTTGACTGTCTCCCCGAATGGCGATTACATCATGTTCATGTTGATGTGGCAGGGTGAGAATAATACCCCCGCGCCGGATACCGATGGTGTATATGTGATGCAAACCGCAGATCCCACCAGTCTACAACGGCTTGATTGGTTTGGTGGGTGGCAATGGCGGGACAACGAAAGCGTGTTTTATCTGCCATTGAACCCATCATCACCCTATCACACACTATCCCTACATCACGTACCAACGGGCGAAAATCGTGATCTTGTCACACCGGATACAGTGCCCTTTACCATCATGAATGGCGATTGGGACATCTCCGCAGATGGTACGCGCATTGTGTTCCAGAATGCATTGGACAATAATATGTGGTTACTAGAAATGGTGGAAACTGTCGCGTCCGCGGGATAAACTCCACCCTTTAATGCACATACCGGCAGACATCATGCACACACGACTACGGCAAAATACCATCACCCTCACGGTTAGTAATGCCGGAAGCGCGATATTATCTTTTGGCATCATCGCGCTAATTGGACGTTTATTGGGCGAAGATGGTCTTGGACTGTATGCAACGGCGTTGGCGTGGGTGTTCCCATTATCTTTAATCGCGGAATTTGGTCTGGGTACACTCATCACCCGTGATATTGCACAAAACCCTACATTGGGCAACGCCTACCTGCGCGAAACGGCGAAGCAACGTCTCATTATCGGCGGTGGAATCTGTTGTGTGTTGATCGCGCTTGCCCCACTCTTAAACGACAATTCTGATGTTGTGCGTGCGATCATGTTGAGCGCCCCGTTAATTATCGTCAATCCGTTTTATGGTGCGTTCACCGCCGTTTACCGTGCCCATCAGGTAATGGTTCCAATTGCTGTGCTTAATCTCGGTATGTTGATCGTACAAGTTGCGCTGACTCTGTTCATTTTTATGACCGACGGCGACATTTTTGATGTGCTAGCAATCAATACACTCACGTCCACCGGGCAATTGTTCAGCGCGTGGTTATGGTGGCGACTTGCTCCACCAACACCCACCCAACATCACGAGCCGTCACAAATTACACAAATCAACATACGTGATCTCATACGTCGTGCCTATCCTTTCGCCATTGCAGGGGTACTCGCCGCGCTTAACACACGCATCGGTGTAATTTTGCTGGAACAATTCGCGGATACGGGTGAGGTGGGCTATTATGCCGCTGTAGCCCGATTAATCGATGGTTTTCGCATGGTTCCAAACGCTGTTTTTGGCGCACTTTTCCCGATGCTAGCAGGACTTGCAACCGAGTCGACACGTTTAAATGCGCTGTTTTTCCAAATCATGCGTGGTTTAAGTATCTATAGTGTCCTAATCGCGCTAGTCTGTTCCCTGTTTTCTAGCATGATCCTCATTACTATCTTCGGCGAATCGTTCCGTGTCGCCTCGCCCGTTTTACAGATTAGCGCGTGGGGATTGTTGCCCGCATTACTCCGTGCCGGTCAAACTCTGTACTGGTATGCGCTAGCACGCGAAAACGTTGTCAATATGGTAACCGTCGGCGGGCTTGCCCTGCAAATCACGCTGAGTTTTTGGTTCATTCCAGCATATGGCGCGGTGGGGCTGGCATGGGTGATTTTGGTCACAGAAAGTGCGATGGTTATACTCTTGTGGCTCTTACGGCACAGGATAATCGCATGAACCGATATGATTTCTTGCTGATGTTGTTGTTATTCCTGAGTGCGTTGATAGTCCGTTTGTACGTCATCAACGACACAGGTTTTGATGGTCTGTACGGGCAAGATGCTTATGCTTACTATGATTTCGCCGGAGAACTACGCGACTCTATTCAGCGTGGGCACACACCGGAACCCTTCTTCTGGTCACTGGGTTATCCTGCCACTTTGATGACCGGATTCGCGTTTCTGGGCACCAACGAAGTCACCGCGCAATGGATCAGTATCATTATGGGGGCGTTACTGGCACCATTAACTTTTGCCCTTGCCTCTCTCATCACACGTAAGTGGCAAAGTGCGATCATCGCCGGACTACTGATGGTCGTGTGTGGGCAAGCGGTACAATCAAGCATTGTTGTCATGGCAGATATTCCAGCATTGTTCTGGGCAACATCAAGTGCAGTCGTCTTATTGATTTGGCGAGAAAAACAAAATTTTTGGTTACTTGCGCTGGCGACAGCCCTACTAACCATCGGTGGATTAACGCGCTGGCTCGTGCTGATTCTCGCGCCGACGTGGGCATTAGCCGTGTTATGGGTGTGGGGATGGCGTGTCAACATCAAGCAGAGCGCAATGCTATGTATTATCGTGCTAACGATATTTGCGCCTCAAATTGCCTTCAGCCTCAATAATCCGTTTCCTACGCTCAATCATGCATGGGTACAGGGTTGGTCACCCGCAAACGCTTTCTCAAGCAGTTTTACGAATATCGACGGGCAATTTAATTATGCACAAATCAACGCCCGTTATTATGCACAGGTCTATAGCGATGCATATTATCTCGCGCCCATCTTCGCACCATTTATTGCACTCGGGTTATGGGGTTTGTGGCGTGAACGTCGCTATCTCCCGTTAATGCTGGTCAGCGCATGGGCATTTTTGCCCTATCTATTTCTGGTTGGTATCCCCTATCAAAACATTCGCTTCCCGCTAATCGCCACACCTACAATTTTTGTGCTGGTTGGCGCAGGATTTAGCTGGATTTTGGGGTTACAGATCGCACATAAACGCCCCACTCTCGCTTATGGTGCCCTATCTGTGCTCATCGTGTTCGGATTATGGCAAATGACGACCCAAACGACAACCATCGTCAATCAATTTGTGACGAATCAACAACGGGACAAAAATACCGCAGACTGGGCAATCGCCCAATTACCAGAGGATGCGCGTCTCTACACTTTCGGCTTGACATTGACTTTACAGCATTACAGCACGATGGATGTTTACGAAATCTACTATGAAACACCACAAACACTTGCGGATGCCTGGGTTACCGGAGAGGATGATTATCTGTTGTTGAACGTTTGGCAGATTGAAAATCAATGGGCAGAGCGCGAACCACAAATCGTTTATCATTGGTTTCGCGATGATCGCGGCTTAACCCTCATTGACAGACAGGGCAATTACACATTGTTTAGGGTGGCGGGTTGAGCATGAATGTTGGCATTTTACTCCCCGGTTTTAGTGCCAGCGAAGACGACTGGGCAATTCCCGTACAACAGACACTCGTACGTGAGATGAGCAAACGGATAGATCTGCGCGT
This sequence comes from Anaerolineae bacterium, assembly GCA_034435575.1. Taxonomy (GTDB): domain Bacteria; phylum Chloroflexota; class Anaerolineae; order Aggregatilineales; family Phototrophicaceae; genus JAVJSU01. The sequence continues at coordinate 11,735 of DAOTXB010000386.1, read as the reverse complement.
TATCGCCACCCGTTACCCGCACACAAAGATGCCCTATTCGATTTATGATGCCACAGTCTATCCACTTGGTGCAGGCGCATGGGCACGTAAATGGGCACGGTTACGCCTATGGTGGGATACGTTGCGTTTGATCGAAAAGCTACACACACAACGCCCCTTTGATGTGCTTCATGCGATGTGGGCAGACGAAACCGGTTTACTCGCAACATGGGCGGGTAAACGCCTTAATATTCCTGTTGTCGTGTCTATTGCAGGGGGTGAATTGGTCGGTTTTGAGGACATCAATTATGGTTTACAGCGCAGTCGCTTCAGTCGATGGACAGTTCGACAGGCATTAGAAGGTGCATCAACGGTGATTGTTGCGTGTGACTATGTGCACGACTTATTAGAATATCATGCTCTTGACATCATACCGGAAAAAATCCACAAGATTTCACTTGGCGTAGACACAAATCTATTTACACCATCACCCACAACAGCACACGCTAAACATTTAATTCACGTCGCGTCGTTAATCGGTGTGAAAGATCAAATCACGCTATTACGCGCTTTCGCAAAACTTGATGACGACACCACCTTGACGATCATTGGCGAGGGCAAAGATCAGCCAATATTAGAGCGCCTAACCCGCACTTTGGGCATAATGCCTCGCGTGACATTCGTCGGCAGTGTGCCCCATCTGGCATTGCCCAGTTATTATCAACGCGCACAGATCAACCTGTTAACCTCACGTCATGAAGGCTTAGGTATGGTGACATTAGAGGCAGGCGCATGTGCGGTGCCTACCATCAGCACTCGTGTCGGGTTAGTGCCGGATGAGCCTGCACTCGGTCTGACCGTGCCCATTGGCGACACAGAATCATTGGCACAAACAATACGTGATTTACTCAACAACCCAGTCCATCTCCGTACCCTTTCACACTCCGCACACACAAGCGTAAATACGAAATTTACCATTCAACACGCCGTCAACGCATTTTTGGCACAGTACGACGGACTCATCCGGTAATTTTATGTCTTGGTTTTCCACCAGAATCCAGTACATTCTGGCATAATCACCCAATTTTCACGGCGCACACGGTCACCCAACTCATCACCGAAGAAAAATCGATTCAGACGTTCCGCTTCCTCAATATCTGCGAATTTATAGTCTGTACGAATCCAACGATGTGTAAAGTTCTTATTTTGCTCCAAATAAGCGTAATATTCAGCAAGTGCCTGATTCGGAGGTGTAGCAACCTCTACACCAGTTCCCATTGTTTCGATCAAAATTGCCGTACCGCCGGGTTTCAGCACACGTATCATCTCATCGAGATAAGAATCGATCACTTTATGCCAATCTTCTGGATGCCAACCGGTCGCATGACCGAAACTCCACCCTTGAATCGCCACATCTGCTACACCAGTTTTCACGGGCATATGTCCATTATCTCCAGCGGAAACTGCCCAATTATCACGAGATGTGTTAAAGCGATCACGGGCAACAGCAAGCATGGACGGCATAAAGTCAAAGACAAACAACCGACGCACATCGGGCGCGATCAAACGTGACACCCGCCCTGTTCCCGCCCCAAATTCGACCACATCTGCGCCTGCTAATGGGTGAATTTCTTGCAACGTGCTTAATAAATTACCTTCATAATCCTCACGCGATACTAGCACATCATAATCATCGGCATGGTTACGATAAATATTGATAAAGTGATCGACCATTTTGAACCTCTTAATTAGAAGATTGTCTCAAGTTGTTTTGAACGGGTAATCAGCGTTTCTTGCTCGGTTTCATTCATCGACGTGTAATGTTTCGTGGCTTCAATAACCATCGGCAAGATACGCGTATCTCCTGCGGATGGAATACCTGTTACACCCGGTTGCGATAACGCAAAACGTACGCCTTCATTGACTTTATCTTGCAAGGCATAGGGTTCATACCATGTGGTGTGGGTCTTCTCGCGTCCAGCCCATGGCTGTTTGGCTACGGACTTGATAGTCATCACCCCAACATCACGTTCGACACATTTTTTCAGCAGGCGCTCGGTATTCGCACGATATTCAGGATACCCGTACAACACCGGATTAATGGGAAACATCATCGTGTCAAAATCGAAACGGTCTAATGCTTCTAAAAAGATTGCGGGAACATCCATCCCATGCCCTGTAATCCCTAAAAAGCGCGTCAAGCCTTCGTCGCGAGCTTGCTGTAATGTCTCGATTGCCCCACCAGATTGCGTGGCTTTATCAAGCTCTTCCATTGTCGTGATCGCATGTAGTTGATACAGGTCAAGCTGTTCTGTCCGCAATTTGCCTAAGGATACATGCAGTTCATCCCATGCCGTCGCACGTTCACGCATGAGCGTTTTACAGCCGAGGAAGAACTTATCACGGTGCGGTGCAAGCCACCCACCAACCCGCTCCTCTGCTTGCCCATATTGGGGTGCAACGTCGATATGGTTCACACCCGCCGCCATCGCCATTTCCAGCACTTCATTAGCTTTGTCCTGCGAAATTTCCCAGAATGCCGCCGCACCAAAAATAACGATGCTACTCTGATTTTCTGTACGTCCAAGTCGTCGTGTTTGCATTATACTTTTACCTCCACAAGAACAATTTATCCCAAAAGAGCGACCCAAAACCGGATCGCTCTGTGGCATATCATGATGTTAACAGCGATACGCTAGCTAAAGTTTTTGATCTGTGTTTCAAACTTAGTCTGATCAATTTCAGCATATTTATCTAACAATGCCTTGAAGCGCTTCATGTACTCGACGATTTGTGACTTTTTATAGGCTTCAAAGCGCAGGGTTATGGCGGGTTGCGTGTTACTCGCACGTACCAGACCCCACCCATTTTCAAAGACTGCACGTGCGCCATCCACGCTAATAACTTCATAATCCTTAGACAGCTCTGCCTGAATTTCCTCAATAATCTTAAACTTCAACTTATCAGGTGCACTCAGAATAATCTCCGGCGTAGCGACCAACTTTGGAATTTCGTCGAAAATTTCCGCAACGGTCTTATTCGTCTTGGACATAATTTCGAGTGTTTTCAATACAACCAGCGGAGCATCATCAAACCCGAAGTAATTTTCACCAATGAATAGGTGACCACTTACCTCTCCACCAAGTAGTGAGCCAATTTCGTTCATCTTTTTTTTCATTAAGCTGTGACCGGATTTCCACATGACCGGCTCACCACCGTATTTTTTAATCTCATCGGGCAATGCCTGTGAGGCTTTCACATCGAACACAACCGGTGTGTTAGGGTGACGTTGCAACATATCCCGTGCTAGCAATGCCAGCAAACGATCTGCGGCAATATGATGTCCCTTATTGTCAATGAACCCACAGCGGTCTGAATCGCCATCGAACGCAAGCCCAAGATCTGCACCAACCTCGACCACTTTGGCTTCAAGGTCTTTCGTCATTTCCGGGTCTTCGGGATTTGGTAGATGGTTAGGATAGGTGCCATCGGATTCGCAATACAAGCAGGTCAGATCAACACCGAGTTTTTCCAGCACAGCAGGCACATATGTTCCTGACAGACCATTGCCGGAGTCCATCACCACCTTAAGGGGTTTTTCCAATGTGACCATACTACTGATTTTTTCCATGTGTTTGTTAATCATGTCAAAATCTTCGGCAATACTGCCTTCGCCAACAACAAACACACGATCTTGAATCATCTGTAATAAATCTTGAATTTGCTCACCAGCAAGTGCCAGCTTACCATATGCCATTTTGATGCCGTTGAAGCTGGTATCAAGGTGACTGCCGGTAATCATCACACCAGCACCATGTGGACCGTAGCTGGCTGAAGCAAAATATACAGTCGGTGTCAGAACCTCGCCAATGTCGGTGACCTTCATACCGGTGGACGCAACCCCTTCAATCAAGGCTTTGCGAATGGGTGTGGATGTCTCACGATTATCACACCCTACAAACATCATATCGCTATGAAATTCCTTGGGCAGATATGTCCCCAGTGCTTTGCCGACCATATTCGCCAAGCCGGGCGTAATTTGGGGGTTATCACCAGCGACCTTGCCACGAATGTCGTATTTACGAAACACGGATGGATCAATATGCACATTGTCCATATCTTCTATTGAGTCTATATGATCTGTTTGATCTATGGGATCCGTCTGGTCTGTGTGGTCAATTTGGTCAGTCATGTATTTTCCCTCGTATAGTGAAAATGTAAAAAGTCTGGTTAATTATAGCAAGTCTAAATCAATACAATTTCGAACGTCCGGTCAATATATAACGGATGATAGCATATAATTTACTCATCAGCTTGTGTAACAGTGGTGGCGCGTTGTTGCACAGTGTATACAACCTGTGGTGCAATATGTCGATATAAGGCACGACAGGCGTGCAACAATGTCTGATGATGCACAAGACCTGTAATCGATTCATCCTCAGTCTTCAGCGAGAGTTCAATCCGTCTATCCGCATGTTCACTTGGTTGGTACATCATGGTAAGGCTCCAATGCCCGGATGCAACTGACTGCATCGTCATGATAATGCGCTGTAAAATACTGAGTGTTCCAATATCTAACCAATCCGAATCCTGATAACCGGAGGGCGCGCGAATCGCATCATCGGCAGTTAAAAATACATTATGCCTTTCAGAGACACGAGTCCACAATTTTGCCAGTGCATCAGATAGCGTATGATGGTCTTCCACCCGTTCATGGATACTTGACCAGCTCACTCCGGCTGTCCAGGAAATGCTATCATCTGGCAATGGCGTAATCAGCATAAATAGCGAAGCATCTGCACTATGATGTGTGTTCAGATAACCAACCGTCGATTGCCACGCCATAAATCCATTAGGTGGTCGCCAATTTGCACCTGCCATATGTATCAATGTCCTTTAGTCTTGTGTTGTTTCTTTAACAATTGCTTCACGGGTTAATGCCCATGCCAGAAAGCGATCCAAATGGTATTGGGTTAGCTGTGCGCCTAGTCCGGCTAAAGAAAAATCAAATCCATGCCGTCCCCATGGCACACGCAACACCGCCACCGGCACATCATAACGACGGAGACGATTCAGCAGCAGTTCCGCATGTACCGGCGACACTAAGGCATCGCTGTAGCCATGCAGTAACAAAGTTGGGGGCACGTTTTCGTCCGCAAACTCCAACGGGCTTGCATCAGCATAGATCTCAGGATTTTCGTAGCTAGTTTCCCCACCGAGCAATCCCAGCACCCGATGATCGTGTCGCTTACCCACTAAAAACAGGTCTATGGGCGCGTAGTACGCCACAACCGCCTGAACCGCAGTATCCGCAAAGTCGCCATTGGCACGATACGCCGCATTGAGTGCGATATGCCCTCCCGCAGAACGCCCCAACAACGCCACACGTTCGCGGTCAATATTGTACACATCCGCTTGAGATTTTACCCAGCGGATCGCCGCGCGGACATCGTCTAGTTGTGCGGGCCACTTAACATTATCAGGTCCTATCGTAAAGCGATATTGCACATCAACAACCACATAGCCCTGTGTGGCAAGATAACAATGATGCCCAGAAAAGTATTCACCCTTATCGCCATGATTCCAACCACCGCCATGAAAAGCAATAATCACCGGATAACGATCACCCTGCACTGGCGGCACCAGCGGGCGGTAAATATCAGCTTTGAGGGTGCGTGCAGATGTTTCGTGATAAGGTACATCATGGATGATGGATACATTATTTTCACGATAGGATGCGCCTAGAGTATTCTTCAGTGACCACTTGTGCGGTGTCAGGCGGTCACGCATTACTGACGGAATCTGGGCGTCATAGTTTTTACCGAGCCCGGCACGCATGGCTTGTTCCATATCGCTTCTGGCTTCTTTCACACGGCTAAACGGTACAGCCGCAAGCAGTGCCCCGGTTAAACCGGCAACCTTGCCCAACCCTGAATGTGAACGCCATGTGCTCACCATACCCAGAAGCACCACACCCAATGAAAATTCATTGAGCACCAATTGCAATGTCCATATAGCGCGGTTAATCCGTTTGACAACAATCAATAATCCTAAAAACGCAGAAAGTATTCCGGTTAATGTCGCTAACCGACTGAACATATGATTTCAATCTTTCTTGATTGGCACAGGATCATTTCTTGATTTTTACCTCTTTACCGTCAACCAACGCCGTGAATTTGAGGCGTGCATTTTTGCCACCCACCGCATCAATCTCAATTTGTGTGCCCGGCGATGGATTTGCTGTCAGTAAGTAATCGGCTAACGGTTCACGCACACTGCGCCGGATGATTCTCCGTAAGGGACGTGCGCCATATTCCGGTTCATCGTTCTGTGCAAGCATCCAGTTAATCGCCTTATCCGTGAACTCTAGCGACAAGCCACGCTCCTCCGCCATACGATTCTCCTTCTTGAGCATCAAGCGTAAGATAAAGCCCAGATTTTCATTATTGAGGGAATTAAACATGATAACCTCGTCCAGACGATTGAGAAATTCTGGACGGAACCATGAACGCACCTCTTCCATCGCATAATCGCGGATTTCATCGGTGATGACCGGCACAGCAAGTTCCTGTGAGCCGAGGTTGCTCGTCAGGATGATGACTGTCTCACTAAATGTGACGATGTTCCCGCGCCCATCGGTCAACCGTCCTTCTTCAATAACTTGCAACAGAATATCCATGATGCGTGGATGTGCTTTTTCCACCTCATCAAACAGCACAATAATGTACGGTTGTTGTTTAACGCGCTCGGTTAATTGCCCACCTGCTTCGCTATCAACATAACCACTCGGAGAACCAAGCAGACGGTTAAGACTACTTTCGTCCTTAAATTCACTCATATCTAACGGCAACATGGCATCTTCACTACCAAACATGAATTCAGCAAGTGTCTTCGCTAATTCAGATTTACCAACACCTGTCGGCCCGAGAAACAAAAATGCACCAATGGGACGTTTGGGGTCTTTCAAACCTACACGGGCTGTTTTGATGGCGCGGCTTACCGCCAGCACTGCCTCATCCTGCCCAATAATGCGCTCTTTTAGGTGTTCAACCATACTTGCATACCGTAAACGTTCATCCTCACCCAGTTTACTGACCGGAATTCCGGTCATCTGGCTAGCAGTAAGCGTCACATCCTCTGAATCCAGCACTGCATCCTTGAGTTCAGGACGATAGGCAAGGTGACTTTGTTGACTCATGTTCACCATCGCCGCGGTACGATGCAATAATTGTTCTGCGCTCAATGGCAACGGCACAGAAGACATATAGCGCTTGGCGAGCTTCGAGGTTAACTCTAGCGCAGGGTCTTTGATCTCGATCTCATACTCAGACTCAAAGCGCGATTTACTGGCTTTCAACATTTCGTGCGTTTCTTCAATCGAGGCTTCCGGCACACGAATAACCTGACTATTTTCGACAATAGCACTGATGCTCGCGAGACGTTGAGCATATTCATGCTCAGTGGTTGTGGCGAACATCACAGGATCAGTATCCAAAAATGCTTTTTGAATCATGGGTGTTGATTTACTGAATTCTGCTTTGATAGGTCCACCAAAGAACCGATGCACATGCGGAATAAACAAAATACCGCCCGACGCTTTGCTCATGCCAGCGCGAATGGCTTTTTGATCGTTGTCGAGCAATGCCGTTTCGTCAATCTGTACCAGACTCTTCAGACCAACCGGTCCTCTGTTCTCTGCCATCAAAGCGGCAAGGCTCTGCGCTAAGGTACGCTTACCAACACCATCTGGTCCCAGCAAGATCACATGCCGATTGATCGATTGTGAGAGAATATTGATGATCTCACGCAACAAATCGTCACGATAATAGAATTGCCGCAACTCACCATGTTTTGCGCTAGCGACAAAATCGCGTGTTGTGCCATCTGGACGACGGCGAATCACGCTATGTTCGCTCACAATATCATTGATCGCTTTAGGCGTGATGCCATGTTGACGCAACAGACCACTTGTACTCATAGAGCTTTCGCTCAAGACGATCACGGCATGATCCGTATTGATTCGCACTTCGTTGTTGTTATTCGCAACGGTCAGCGCTTCATCCAGTAGAATAATCGTTTGGCGGGACATCGAAACCTGTCGATTCCCACGCGCTACAAAGCTCAAGTTCCCGCTTTGATCAGTACGGCTTTCAATTGCCAGATGCACCTGTCGATCTAAGCGGTCAAGGTCTACTTTGCGGGTAGATTTGAAAATGTCGAATAAACGCGCCGCCGCTGTGTTTGGACGACGTAGAATTGCAAGTAGCACCATTTCTGGTGTGATGACCCGCTTGCGATATTCGTCACGAAGCGCCACAGCGTCATTCATAACTTCTTCCATATCTTTAGCGAGCAGGTCAGGATTGAGGGTTCCACCAGCCATAAAGTTTTATCCCGATTGTGTTTTATTGTGTATTCTCTAAAGTTAACCCGAAAATGCGCCTGTAACAAGCGACATTGCCAAAGACATCGGGTCATAGATGCCATTGTAACGTATGAAGATTGACACTCAATGTGCAAAACGCGCACAATCTACACCTATTGTACGCAAAACGGGGAAAAAAGGTTGTAAAGCTATGGTGAAGGTGCTCCACCTGTCAATTGAAAATAGGTGCGATAGGCTTGTAGTGACTCTTCATGTTGACCAAGTCGATAGTGTAAATCGCCGGAATGCAGCAATGCCGAGGGCGCATATGCAGGATGTTCTGAAGCGCGGGCATAATCTTCGAGCGCAAGCGTGTACAATCCAACACCTTCACGGGATTGTGCCCTCAAGTAATAGGCACTATAGCGCAACGTGTTGATGTCTGCATTGTTTAGCTGAACACCTAACATTGCTAGACGTTCAAAATCAGCAATCGCAAGGTCATAATTCGCGGTGTTATAAGCATCTGTACCACGTAGATAACGCAGATTGACCACCGCATCACGATATGAAATTTGATCGGGCATTAAGGCAAACGCACGCTCAAAATCCGCGATTGCGAGGTCTTCACGGTTCGTTTGACGATAATTGGCACCTCGTAATGCGTATACTTCTGCTAGACGTGCATTGACAACGACATCAGACGCCAGCAAATATTCGTAATTACTGATGGTATTGGATAAGTCACCAAGCAAGAAATAGGCTTCAGCGCGGCGTTCCACCACACCATATAGACCACCGCTGACCTGTGACGAGGTGAAATCACGCTCTAGTGCAGTGGCAAAATAAGGGAGTGCTTCTGCCACTTGCCCGATGCTGACCAAAAATTGACCCATATCATCATGACTCTGCGGGTCATCCGGTGCAATTTCAATAACCCGTTCGTAAGTAACACGCGCAGTCTCACGCTCACCGATTTGCTGATACAAATGCGCTAATTCACGAGAGGTCTGTGGGTCATCCGGTGCAAGACCAAGCGCGATATCATAATGCGCTCGCGCCCGTGCAATTTCGCCAATTTGTGCATGCGTCCAGGCAATTTTTCGCCTTAGCATGACATTTTGTGGCGATAATGCCAGCCCCTGTGAATAGACATCAATTGCCGATTGCCATTGTCCTGTATTCACGAATAATGTCGCCAGCGCATCATAATCTTGCACAGTCGCGCCATTATAAGACAGGACCTGTGCGAAGGCGTTTTGTGCGCGTGCGTCATCGCCAATTGCCTGATACATAAAACCCAGATCACGATACGATTGTGGATCATCTGGTTGGCGTTGGGCAATCTGTGTAAACACATTCAGCGCTTGCCCCGTTTGCCCTAATGAGAGATGTGTCCGTCCAATTTGACGATATGTGTCCAAATTATCAGGGTCAAGTTCATAAGCCAGGTTGTAGAAGCGCAACGCCTGATCATAATTTTCAACCTGTACCGACATCCAGGCGACATCACGATATACCTGTGGATTATCCGGGAAGCGCTCAATTATCATGTTGAGGTCACCAAAGGCGGCGACATTATCCCCCATGCGATGATAGCTGACTGCCCGTTGCCGATAGGGAAACAGATCATCAGGCGTGAGGTCAATAAGACGCGTATAAAATGTGATCGCTTGAGAAAAATTCGCCTGTTCATACGCACGACTGGCTAGATCACGCAAAATCGTGGGTTGTAGGTCATCACTAAGTGTTATGGCATATTCGTAATCACTCATCGCATTTTGCGCCTGCTCCAGCAGATCATAAACGCGAGCACGCATGTAAAAATAAGTCGCTTCTTCGTTATTGAGTGCAATCGCTCGATCAAAATAAGTGATTGCTTCCTGATACAGGTGAGCCGATTCCGCAAGTTGACCGAGATTATAAAAATAGGCACCATAAAGTTGTGTATCATCCGCGAGGCGTAGCGCGTTCTCATAATCAGCGGCGGCATTTACCAAATCGCCCAACGCGGCGTGTACATGACCCCGTTCGGTGAAGATGTCTATCGTGGGTGCAAGGTCAAGCGCACGCGTCAAGTAGGCAATCGCGAAAGTGGGGTTTTGTGTTCGATGCGACAATGCAACATATTCACGGCTGACCGTTGCAGATAGACCACTTTCTAACGATAGGGTGCGTTCATAATCCGCAGAAGCATTGCTCAGGTCACCAAGCCCCGCATATGCCAATCCCCGTCGCAAATAAGCTACTGCCGAGCTTGCATCACGCGCCAATGCATCGTTGAAAGCGCCTAATGCACGATCAAATCGATTGACCTGTAGATACAATTGACCGAGTGCGCGGTAATGTGTAGCATTTTCTGGATCAGTACGAATTTGTTCCCGTAATTGCGCTTCCTGACGGATAAACTCATTGGTGGTCAAAGATTGTTCCACAAGTGTTGATTGCGCGTTTGAGGATGGAAATGGTGACAACGCATTAAAAAGTTTATCACTATAAAGCAATACAAATATCGCGACGAGTGCCACCATAAACACGATAACTTGCGGTTTCGCACTACGCCTTCCCTGTTGCATGACACATGCTCCATAAACAAATCTAAAATCAACTTATGCTGATAGTAGCGCCTCAAACACCGTTCTGCACGTCGTCGTAGAGTGCGGGTAGGTTAAGCGTTTATAACGTGGTTTTTCCGTAGGGTTGGCGTAGTTTATGGCGTGAAATTGAGTGTGTCGAAGTCAACAGCTAAATGTCCAATGGCGGGTAATTCCCCGAATAAAATCCGGCAAGCGACCTCAGCAGATGGCGATAATGGGCTATAAGTCAACATATACGCGCCAATATCAGGAAAGCGTAAGGGGTCATAAACAGATTGCAAGGCAACAAGTACGGTGTTTTGCTGTGGCAAGCTATTGACTAATGCCTGTTGCGCGTTACTGTAATAGGCATCACGGGTGAAGACAATAATTTGTGTGGCTTGCACTGCACTGATGCGCGCATTGTCAATTTCTGTAGCCGTCGGGGTGTTTGATACCGCTAACCAGCGCACATCCTCGCGTAAGTCTCCGCATACTTCCCTCACCGCAGGCACATTTGCCGGATAAATCACCAATACATCGTTATCTTCAGGCACGGGAACCATCGTACCGGACTCGTCAACAACGGTAATTCCTGCTTCAAACAATTGGCGGATCAATGGGGCTATATCAACCGCATCCGGTATGACTTCATCCACAGCCAACGGCGACCAATCCATCACCCCAAAGCGAAATTTCGCGCTCAATATGCGATGCACCGAGGCATTGATCTGTGCTTCAGGGATGTCCCCTGCCCGTATCGCATCAACCACCGCTTGCATTGCCCGTGCTTGTGATGCCTCGCCAACGTTCGC
>DAOTXB010000385.1:0-1761 GCA_034435575.1 Anaerolineae bacterium | reverse complement strand
AATTCTTCCGGTGTTACCAATGTCTTATACGTAGTCATTTAATTTTTCCGACTACGTGGGTCTAGTGCATCGCGCAGACCATCCCCCACAAAGTTCACGCCCATAACGGTCAACAAGATTAGTGAACCGGGGAAAAACCAGATCCACCAGGCAGTTTCTATGCGTTCCGGCGCACGCTGAATAATATTTCCCCAACTCGCTGTAGGCGGTTGTACGCCTAAACCGAGGAAACTCACCGCGCTCTCCGCCAATATAACCCCAGCAATGCCAAGTGTTGCCGCTACAATTACGGGGGGGATGACATTCGGGAAAATATGCTTAAAGATAATACGACGATCTTGCGCGCCGATCGCTCTCGCCGCAAGTACAAATTCCTGTTCTCTTAATGACAATACCAAGCCACGCACAATACGCGTTAAGCCCATCCAACCAGTAAACCCCAAGACAAAGATTATAATTAGCACACTACCACTAATTTCTCTCCCAAGCACTGTGATATTTTCAAAACTTGTACCAATAAATTTTGTAAGCACAAGCAACAAAAATAATCCCGGAATTGCCATCAATGCTTCAGAGATACGCATGATTATACTGTCGGTAAACCCGCCATAATATCCGGAAACTAGTCCGAGAAATGTACCAAGAGTCATGGTAATCACCACTGAAACCACGCTAATTGCCAGCGAAATTTGCCCACCATAAATAGTGCGTGCCAATAGATCACGCCCCACACTATCTGTACCCATCAGATGCTGTAAAGAGGGTGCCGCCCATTTGTTGCGGATATTGGTGTCGTTTGCATAATCCTCTGAAAAGATTAGCGAACCACCAATAATGTAAACAACAAGCAATACTAGGATAAAGAGACCGAACATTGCCATACGATGCGCCCTAAAGCGGTTCCAAGCTTTGTTCCTTAATGATTCACGATCTGTGTTGGTCTCCTCATCCGAGGATAGCTGTATAAGGCTGCTTTCTGCGCTGGTGGATGCCATAGTCGTCTCCTTTAGGCTTTCGTCAACTTGATGCGCGGGTCAACAACGGCATAAGCGAGATCGGTCACAATCTGGAAGAATATGACTGTAACCGCCGTTAACATCACAATACCCATGAGTACAGAATAATCTGAGCGATTTAAGCTGTCGATGAACAGTCGTCCCATGCCGGGCCAGGCGAAGATCTCTTCAATAATGACTGTACCACTTAAGATAAAACCTAGATCAAGTCCAATCAATGTAATGAGCGGTATAGAGGCATTTCTAAAGGCATGGACTAGAACAACGCGGCGATTGTGAATGCCCTTAGATCGTGCTGTTCGCACATAATCTGACTCCAAAGTTTCTAGCATACTGGCACGGACATAGCGCATGTAACCCGCCGCAGAAACGACCACCATACTAGTGATGGGAAGGATCATATGACGTAGGAGATTGATAAAAGTTTGCTCCTCACCGGCAGAATACATGCCAGCAATCGGCAAATGGGGCAATCCCAGATTTCTAAACATCACTGCAAAGGTGAAAATCAGCCCTAACCCGATCAAAAAACTAGGCATTGAGTAGAAGATAAAAGCAAGCGTTGTCAGCACATTGTCCGCGGTAGAATATTGGTTCACAGCAGAAAAAATACCGAGACTGATAGAAATAATCAAAACCAGCACATAGGTCGGCACCATCAAAATCAGTGTATTCGGTAATCGCTCCAAGATGCGTTCCTGCGCCAACTGATTGGTCACAATTGATCGCCCCAAATCACCGCGTA
>DAOTXB010000384.1:0-3180 GCA_034435575.1 Anaerolineae bacterium | reverse complement strand
CCTCACCAATACTTACCCCGATCTGCGGAGACTACGGTGCGAGACATATTCTCTTACTTGATGCAACGCGCCTAATCTCGGCGGAGCATGTACAACGTTCCACGAAGTGACAATGTGATTATCAGCAAGGGTATGACGATGGGCAACACCATTTCGACGATGATATGCAAGCCCAATGGCAAGCCTAGCAAGCGCGGTAAGTTCAAGAGCAAGAAGTAGAAGAAGACAATGACACCGGTAGCGATAACTGCCGGTGTGCGTAACCGTGTCGCTGTGCCGATCATCGTCCCGAGCATACCGATCATGAAGATCTCCAGCGGAATACGAATAACGGATACCACCATAATTCCGATCACAAGTAACTGCGAAGTCACAGGGAACTTATCCGGTGGGAAGGTCAATATCTGCGTTAACAGTACCGCAGGCATACCTAGATATACTGCCAGCATCAACACATTGTCGAGTGTTTCCATCCGTCGCCAAAAACTTGCCATGACCTTACTCAAGACGATCTCTCGCAGGGTGATGGGCGTCACCCGCAACAGCATCAGTGTTTCGTTCTGGAATTCCTGTGTAATCGCGCTCACCGAGTCGTCTACCACATTGGCGATCAGTTGCACATACATGGTGAATGCAATCGGTAATATGAGCACAGATGCCAGCACCATCATCAGTAAGGGGGTTAACAACGGGGGGAAATATATGGTAGCGAGCATCACCCCACCCTGTATGAGCAGTGCGCGAATCATCACGTCAATTTCCGGGGTCATCACCCGCCAATACATGCCCAATTGTCGCCGAATAATCGGGTTAGAGCGTCGCGCCCACCCCGGCAACTGATCGTCGATGCTGTTGGTCTGTGAGACAATATTTTGGAATTGTTCAGAACGAATCGCCATGCGGGGAATCTGCCCCTCAAATAGTCAAATTGAATGTTAACTTATATTGTAAGGGAGAAAACGGGCGGTTTCAAACATTTTTAAATTATTCCAATCAATTTCACACATTCTTCGCCTCAACCGCCCCAATGATAATGGCAAAATTTTTCGTGTGTGTTCATTTGCCTGTTAAACAATCGGCACCCATTTAAAGCCGTCAGCTTCAACTTGCACATGCCCCAGACCGGGAAATGGCAGATGATAGAACAGGGTCAGCCAGCCATTATCCGCACTGCGTTGGAGCAATTCGCGCCGCGTGATCGGTGAGATATCCGGTTGGCTATCGAACCGAATCGACCATGACGGGTCTTGAAATTGCAGTTGGCGGTGCAAGGTATCGACCATATGGAACAGTGTCTCGCCTTCAGATTCGATCAACAGCGCGGTATGTCCGGCGGTATGCCCCTTCGCGTCGATAGCAGTCACGCCGGGTGCAATCACATCACCAAATTCTAGCAAGGTGAACTTATCCTTTAAGGGGAGCATCATGGCTTGTAGCCGTTCGGCGAACGCTTCCGGCAAATTCGCCAGTGCCTCCTCGCTCATCCATGCGTCCCATTCTGCTTGCACACAGGCATAACGGGCATTCGGGAAATTGGGCGCGTTATCGCTATTGGTCAATCCGGCGATATGATCGCCATGAAAATGTGTGATAAACACCAGATCAATTGTCTCTAACGGAAAACCGGCTGCTACCATGCGTTCACGGAGCAATCCTAGCCCATCACGCGGGCTATCGCCCAATCCCGTATCCACCAGCACCCGCTGACCGTCTGTTTCAATCAAGAGCATATTAAATGAGTTGGTGATATTGCTCGGATGTTGCCCTAATCCACGTACCACAGCTTCCAGTTCATCTGATGGCACATCGGGGAATAATTCCGCTATATCAGGGATTTGGCTGGTGCCGTCTCCTATAACCGTGCAGGTGATCGCCCCAACATTAAGCGTATGGATTCCATCCGGCATAATACACACTCCTCACTATGGTCAACTATTCAAACACACTCAGTAACGAGATCATTATACCCTGTGATTCCATGTCATGTAATCGCATCGTGTTTTCTTTATGTTGGGGCTAATGCTCACCCATTCAGCTTACCGTGCCGTTCGAGCATCCTCAGCGCAGTAATTGTCGTCGCTGGTTGCCAGTGTGCCAGATCATGCTGATCTTTCCAGCGCCCATCGTCCTGTTGTGCCTGCAATACATACTCAAGATCACGGGTCACCAATTCTGGCATTGCTTTGGTGATCACTGAATCCGGTGTCGGCGCGAACATCAACAAACTGCCGTACTGTTCTTCCGGTGCTTTGCGCGCGCAGTCACGAATGTTGTCGATGGTCGCTTGCCGATAACGAGTCACATCGGGGAAGTCATCGACATGCATAAAATAATCAAAGGCATGATACGCCATGAACAACCATCCATTTTCGCAAATTTTGTCGATGGTCAGGTTGGCATGCACCCATTGACGTGTTTTTTCCGCCAGCGTGGGCGTGACCAGACCAAGCGCGGTTAAGTTCCCGACAATCGAATCCGGTGCGGTTTGCCCGCCGTCCTTCCACCACGGCGCATAAGGATAGGCATGTAGGCTTGCCGGATTTGTGAGCGTCCCATCATCCTGCTGATTCGCCTCCACCCATTGCGCCGCGCCCGCAAACACGTTACCCGCAGGGATGTCCCAATCACGCACAAACACGCCCAGAATATATTCCAACCCCAATGGATGTGAATCCGGTGTTTTAATGTCGTGTTCCATGCCATGCCCGAAGCCGTTATCGGCGTTTTTGTAACATAGCACAGATTGATGCAACCGATTGAGGTCGCCCTCTTCAAACAGATACGCAAACGCCGCCCGTTCCCAGAGTGTGCCGTTGCTATAGACATAATCACGCGCTTTTTTCATCGACACTGACATCAGATTTTACTTTCGATAGGCTCAACAAGAGGGCTTATTTTAGTACATATGTTCTAAATTTACAAGTTGATATATCATAAATCAATACCCCGATTCTACACAAAAATTCTGGTACAATACACATACTTCAATCAATAAAGTGACCATAAGGATTTCAACATGGCAGTGCTGGAAATTATTCAACCCGATAACCCTATATTACGCAAGAAAGCGATCAAAGTTTCCAGTTTTGGCAAAAAATTTCAGGCGCTCGTCGATGATATGATTGAGACGATGATGGATGCGCCCGGTGTGGGTTTAGCCGCGCCACAGATTGCGGTGAG
>DAOTXB010000383.1:0-2551 GCA_034435575.1 Anaerolineae bacterium | reverse complement strand
GGGGAGACGCTACAGGCGGGTGCTTCTGCTGATGTTTGTACGATGAGCGACGACCATTCAGGGAAATCTGGCGGGGTGACGTCGCGCAGGCTGACATCACCGAGCATCAACGCACTCATCGCGACATTTTCCACCCGGAGCCACGCCACGCCCCCCGTGTGTCCTTCTACAGAAAATGGGCTGGTACGAAGCGCATCAACGACATTTGCCTGCACCAATGATCCGGGCGGAGCAAGCGAATTACTCACCGCACCGGTGGGTTCTGTTTGTGGCGGTAGCCCACCATTGCAGATGGTATTGATAGAACTGCCGATACAAACTTCACTAGCGACGATATAAAAGTCTTCCAGCGCAATTGCACAGGTGGCGGTTTCGGTGGTGGTTTCATCTTGTGCCAGCACATAGATCGAGCCTAAAAGTAAAAGGGCACTCATTACAATTACAAGTAAACTGGCAGAATTAGCATTTAGCTTCATGTCGTTATGTCCTACGGCATGTTTAATAGACGGGTTTGTTGTTTATTCAGCCTGTAGTTTACCTCATGATGTCAGGTGCGTGCTGTGCGTTTTCAATACGCTCTCATTTTTGAGCAACAAAAAAAGCGGAAAACGAGGATGTTCGCCGCTTTTATTTGATGAAAAACTCAACAATTAACATTTTCAATAATCCATCAGCGTTGTATTACTCAAAACGTCCCCAGACGGGTTTAATAACGGTGTATAAAATGATGCCAAGCAATATGGCAAGGCTCGCGCCCCCAAAGCTTGCTGTGCCAATTGTCAGGTCAAACACTGTCACGATAATTGTGGCAATGATGAGCGTGTATAAGCCGAGTTTGTAAAAATTAAGCATACTTTGAAAACTCATCAACGCGACCACAAACCAGCTTGCACTGACGATATACAGCAGGTCGCCACCGGATTCTGAAATCGCTAATATGCTGAAGAGTAAGCCGATAAATGAAAACGCCTCTAACATGCGTATCACACGCCGAAGATCGGCGATTTCTCTGGATTGATTATTTTGTGAAACTTGCATTACGCCACCTCCATTTATCTTTAGTTTAGTCTGAATAGAGATGGCGCAGTAGTGTGTATACTCCTCATCTGTGGTGATGAGTGTCATACATTATGGAAAATTCTAGTGAGGTTGATCGATCAATCACGCTTGGGCGTGTTATTTTCTTTGATTTTTTCCAGTAATTCAGGGTCACGCACGGGAATCAACGAGCGATCTTTCGCAATGATAAAGCTATTGGTCGATTGCGCGTCGCGGTCAGGGGTGCTCTCTCCCGGTGCATTATTCTGGCGCATGATGCGTTCGCGCATGTGGAGCTTATTCGGGATGTTGAATGTCGGATCAATATTTCTTGCGACCATGATTTTCCCTCCATTAGTTTCATTGGGCTTAATGTGGTCGTTTAACTTTGTACTATATACATTATACATGCATTGAGCATAAAGAAACGTAAGAAATATTTAAATATGTGATAAATCTCCCACATAGCTGGTCATGTGTCATAATTCTATGCGAGGCAGTAATGTGGTGTGGATTTGTTAAGATGTTGACTAATTTAACATCAGAGTTGTTAGCATCTTTTTACAAGCGAAACATTCTATAGGTAAATGACGTATTGTGAGTATAGAGGCTGTGTTTTTACGGCTTCAAATGAGTTATGAGAAAGTTAAGCAAATGCACGCAAATACATCACCCAATACATGCAACACACGGATAAAAACGGGTGCGATCCCGAAAATTGTCAAAAAAATGCGCGCAAAATGTCCATCGTGCGGGCAAGTGACGACATTTTCAGCGGGGGGCGTACAAAATGTGCCAGCAGACATCGCCACTGCCGCCGGTTTGCCGCAAATCATTCATCTGTATCATTGTGATTCGTGCAAGAGTACGATCAGCGATCAGGATTTGATGGCGTAAACGGACTTAACGTCCAATAGGACAACATACCCCACAATGCGATTTCAAGGCATGGCTATCTTAGGCTGTGCCTTTTTGTTTTGCTGAATTTTTCGCATAACGACTGATGAAAATCCCCACCAACAATAGCATCCCTGCCAACGCCCAGCTATAAAGCGGTGTGGCGATGGGCAACCAGAACGGGCGATAGTCAAATATAACGGTGGATTCACCTTCGGGTATTGGCACAGCGCGGAACATCACATTCGCACGATACACCTCAACATCTGCACCGTTCACTGTCGCCTGCCAGCCGGGATAATAGGCATCTGTCAGCAGTAACATACCGGCTGATTCTGTGTTGACGTTAAGCGTAATTCGTGTCGATGCATACTCGTCGATGGTCACCTGTGACGCGTTATTTGTCGCCCCAAACTCAAATTGTTCGCTGGTGTTGAGGGTGATGGTTTGCGCGGGGTCGAAGTTTTGTGCGGACATGACTTCTAGCGCGGATTCTGTACCGTCCCATGTATCCGGTAAGCTGATTGCATCGTAGACCATAAAAGCACGGGGGAAAACTTCCAGATTTTCAAAGATTTTGACATCCGCAGAATACACGCGCTCCCATCCATTGGGC
>DAOTXB010000382.1:0-3714 GCA_034435575.1 Anaerolineae bacterium | reverse complement strand
ATTTCACAAGCGGAAGAGAAACATCTCACTGCCTCACAATGGCAATTGATTTGGTGGCGCTTTCGGAGGCATCGGGCAGCAATGATAAGCATGGTGGTTCTAGTCATACTCTATACCATCGCCCTATTTGCAGGCTTTTTTGCGCCACACGATCCTCGGGAGGTGGTTGCTGATTTCGCTGATGCACCTCCACAACTCCCAGTATTCTGGGATAGCGCTGGAGTACATTTTCCGCCAGTTGTATATAGCTATGTTGGAGAACGTGACCCGCGAACACTACGAAAGATCTATCGTCTAGACTCTGAATCACGCCAGCCTATACGCTTTTTCGTGCGAGGGGCAGAATATACATTATTTGGTATCGTTTCGACCGATATTCACTTTGTCGGTTTAGATGATCCAGAGCAGCCCTTCTTTTTGTTAGGTACGGATTCACTTGGACGTGATATGCTATCGCGAATTATATTTGGGTCACAGATTTCGCTTACTATAGGACTCGTTGGCGTGTTTATAAGCCTAATTCTTGGCATCTTACTGGGGGGCATTTCTGGCTACCTTGGCGGATGGATTGATGTTGGAATTCAGCGTTTAATCGAGGTTCTAAGATCTATGCCAACAATTCCGTTATGGCTCACACTTAGTGCTGCGTTGCCCAGAAACCTCAACCAAGTGCAGATCTATTTCGGGATTACGATAATTCTATCGTTGATCGGGTGGACTGAGATCGCGCGTGTGGTGCGCGGCAAATTCATGTCTTTGAAACATGAAGACTTTATTCTCGCCGCCCGAACCAACGGCACATCACGCATGCGAATCATTGTGGTTCACATGGTGCCATCGTTCTTTAGCCATCTGATTGCCGCTATGACGCTGGCACTCCCCATCATGATTCTTAGTGAAACCGCCCTCAGTTTCCTTGGTCTTGGATTGCGCCCTCCTATCATTAGTTGGGGAACCCTACTCGAAGGTACACAAAATCTCGATGCAATCGCGTTAACACCTTGGCTGCTGTTTCCCGTCGTGCCAGTTATCATTACGGTGCTGGCGTTTAACTTCATTGGAGACGGGCTACGCGACGCGGCTGACCCATACGCTTAGAAAGTAAATCATATGAATTCAACCCAAAAACCTATTCTCGAAATAAAAAATCTTAAAATGCACTTCCCGATTAAGAAAGGCATCTTTGGAAGTGTGGTTGGACATGTTAAGGCGGTTGATGATGTTTCATTGACTGTTAACGAAGGAGAGGTTGTCGGGCTTGTTGGCGAGAGTGGGTGTGGTAAATCAACTGTATCACGGTGCATTGTACGTGCGTACAATCCAACTGCCGGTGAAATTTTACTATACGATACAGCGGGGCAAGCAGTCGACCTTGCTAAACTTCCTGAAACGTCACTGCATCCGTATCGTCGTGATGTACAGATGGTATTCCAAGACCCCTTTGCGTCGTTGAATCCTCGTATGACGCTCAAGCAGATTATTGGCGAGCCAATGCGTAACTATGGTCTTTATAAAGGGAAAGCCCACGAAGAACGGATCGCTTACCTGCTTGAGGCAGTCGGACTTAGACCTGAACATATGTCCCGCTATCCGCATGCCTTTAGTGGAGGGCAGCGTCAGCGAGTCGGGATCGCGCGTGCTCTAGCGCTAAACCCACGGCTGATAATCTGTGATGAACCCGTTTCTGCATTGGATGTATCGGTACAGGCACAAATCTTAAACTTGCTACGTGACTTGCAATCTGAATTTGGCTACAGTTATCTTTTCATTGCTCATGATCTCAGCGTCGTAGATTATATCTGCGATCGCGTGGCGGTCATGTATGTGGGTAAAATTGTGGAAACAACCGACGCCGAAACGATATTCGAAAAGCCACAACATCCCTATACATCGGCTCTATTATCTGCGATTCCAAAATTAAACCCGCGCCTTCGACAGCTTCCGGTGCCCCTTGAGGGCGAAATTGCCGATCCTGCGAATGCGCCATCAGGATGCGTATTTCACCCAAGATGCCGCTACGCTGAAGATCGGTGTCGGCACGAAGTACCTCAGTTACGCGAGACGGCAGATAATCACGTTGTGCGTTGCCATTTTGCAGGTGAATTGGACTTTGAGGAATTTGAAGAAGTGACCGGCAACAATGCCGTGGGGGCATCATGATGTCAGGCAATACTTTACTAGAGGTTCAAAATCTTAAGGTGCATTTTCACACAGAACAGGGGATTGTTGAAGCGCTTCGTGATGTGTCTTTCGAAATCAAGCAGGGCGAGACATTAGCTGTTGTCGGCGAAAGTGGGTGCGGCAAATCGGTCATGGCGCGGGCATTGCTTCAAATCGTACCACCACCTGGGAAGATTGAAGATGGGCGCATTGTCTACAATCGCAATGGTGACTCGCTCGAGCTAACAAAGTTACCGCCACAAGGTTCTAAAATACGCGAGATTCGGGGTGCAGATATCGCTATGATCTTCCAAGAGCCAATGGCATCATTTAGCCCTGTACATACCATTGGAAATCAAATCAATGAAGCAATTATTATTCACCAAAATGTGAGTCGGCGGGACGCTACTCAGCAAACGATAGAAATCCTAGAGCGCGTTGGTATGCCCCAACCATCCCGCATCATTAATCGGTACCCACACCAACTTAGCGGCGGTATGCGTCAACGAGCAATGATAGCAATGGCGCTTTCTTGTCAGCCAAAACTATTGATTGCAGATGAGCCAACAACAGCACTGGATGTTACTACACAAGCACAAATCCTTCGGCTTTTGCGCGATCTTCAGGACGAGTTTGGTATGGCGATTTTATTTATTACGCACGATCTCAGCGTTGTGTCTCAATTTGCGGATCGTGTCGTTGTGATGTACCTTGGCGAGGTTGTTGAAGCGACTGATGTGATCACTTTGTTTGAGGAGCCAAAGCACCCTTACACGCAAGCATTGTTGCATTCCATCCCGCACATCGGTGTGAAACGCGGGCAACGCCTCGACGCAATTCCCGGCTCTATCCCGAATCCACTAAATAGACCTAAGGGATGCCGTTTTCATACAAGATGTACACAAATGATAGATGGCGTTTGTAACACGGTCGAACCTGTCCTTATTGAGGTCGGCGAAAACCACTCGGCGCGTTGTATTTTGTATGAGGATCAATATCAAGAGAATCCATCATGAAGAATGGCGAATACGAAAAATAAAGAAAGCTGATAATTAACATGAAACCAAATATTGTTTTTATGCTCACCGACCAATGGCGCCTACAGGCACTTGGATACGCTGGCAATGAACAAGTCCAAACGCCAACTATCGATCAACTGGCGAAGGAGAGTACAAACTTTACACATGCTATTTCGGGATGGCCCGTATGCTGCCCATGGCGCGGTAGTTTTCTAACGGGTCAATATCCAACAACCCACGGCATCATCGTAAATGATGTCACTTTTCAGAGCGAATTTGTAGGATTAGGCACAGCCTTTAAGAATGGGGGCTATGATACTGCTTATATCGGTAAGTGGCATGTTGATGGCAACGGGCGGTCACATTATATTCCGCCAGAACGTCGTTTAGGATTTGACTATTTTAAGGCGCTTGAATGTACGCATGATTATAATAACTCGCCATATTATGCGGGTGACTCTGATGAAAAATTATATTGGGACGGCTATGATGTGTTCGCCCAGACTGCCGATGCACAAGCCTATATCAAAAACCA
>DAOTXB010000381.1:0-2438 GCA_034435575.1 Anaerolineae bacterium | reverse complement strand
TATCCGATAATAAGCCCAACACCGACACCGCTAATCACCTTTTCAATTGCTGTCGGTTCAAGGTCATGCTCATCGCCATGCGCCAGCGCCGGGGTTGCGCTCATGATGAACATTGTGAGTGCTAACAGCATGATGAGCAAAATATGTTTTGTGCTTGTCATGGACGATTGCTCTTTTGTTTGGTGTCGTTATGTTAAATTGTACATCACAACCGCCGCTTGCAGAAATAGGAACGGCTCACCGATTGATGAGCCGCCCTTGCGAGAGAATTTATCTGCATGTCTGCAGGAAGTTGTCGTTAGGGTACTTGTTGCGGTGGTGTTGGGGTCGGGCAATTAGAACCTGCCATAACTGTTGTCCATGTTGACTGACCATTCTCAAATGTGTAAACGGATGACCAGGAACCCTGTCCCCAGCTGTATCTCAAGTACCAGAACGCGGGCATCATCATCATCGTATCTCCTGCTTGGTATTCCCAGCTAAAGCCTGCATCACCGTTGCTAATACCGTTGATTAAATCAAGACTTACCGTATGGTGCTCGTCGATACCCCATGCATTTGAATAGAATGCATCAAAACTGATCGTGCATGATGCTGGTGCAGGGGGAGGCGGAGGCGTGCCACCATCGTTACCACCGCCGGTGCCACTGCCAGTGCCACCACCGACATTATTAGCGGCATCGCCATTACCAAAATTGCCCGTATTAGGATTGCTCGGATCATTGAAGTCGAAGCCGGAGACGAACCCACTATTCGGGTTGTGGGCTTCTGGTAAAATCGCATTGACCCAACCGGGGATGTCTGCCATGGTGAAGACACCCTCTTCGTAGCGGATGAGATACCAACCAGCGATCCATTCCCACTCAGTTTCACATTGTCCTTCAAGTGTACCGCCTACATCACAGGCGTTACGGGTTTCATCTTCATCTGCCATAACAGAGACAACAGCCATTGAGCTAATAATAAGTACCAGAATGAGTAGTTGAAGTAGTCGTTTTTGCATGAGTTTATCCTCTATAAAATTTGCTGTTTGTGGTTGCGTTCAATAATTACATCATAGAGGAAGTGTTAATTTAGAATAACCTAGCCAAGGGTATAGTCTTTCTTAATTAATTTACCTGTCTCATTGGATAGGATTTTGGGGTAAATATGATCATTCTTAACGCAATTAATTAATTTTTGTTGATAGCTCGACTACAAAAAGCATTAAGAATCAGATCAATTTATCAACATAAAAGTGTGTTTTAAGGTGGGACGACCACTGAAGATCGCCCCCTTAACATCATTTTATGTCACGGTGTACAACGCTACACCGTGACGTTATACAACGCGCTTGCCACGGTTGCGTCGAAGTTCTTAAAGGCGAGGCGCACCGTCGCTGTTAGTTGATAACTATCATAGTACGGTAGATAGTCTACATTGACCGCGATGCGTCGGCGATAGCCCACGAACCAGCCGGGACGATACACACACAACGCGGTGCCTTTGTTGTTAGTACCGCTCAGGTTCACCTTACCGTCGGCTTCGGTCAGGGGCATTTCTGCACTGACGAACACCGGAATCCCGTCGATGAATCCGATCTGTCCGGTTTGTGCGGTTGCCAGCGCTCCCGCTTTGTCCATCGTCAAAAATTCGCTCAGACCAAGCAACGCGGCGTAGGTATTGCCATCGACAATCCACGCCAGATCACTCGGACGTGCCGCATATTTCGCCGCCATTTTGAAGCGTGTCTCGCGCAATTTCGCCAGTGTAGGCGCACCTGCCATGTTGACACTGTTCGCGGTGGTCGTCACAAGTGGCAACTTACGCAAACCATCAAACGCCATAAAGCGATCTGTGCCGTTTGCGGCGGCGGCATCGGTGGTAATGTTCCCTGTCGCGCCGGATTCAGTGTCACCGTTCAGCAACACATGATCGATGCTATCGGCAATTGCCCGCACCGCTTGCTCACGGTAGATGTTCAACACCGGCACGATGGAATCTTCCACCAGTTCAGCGCTAAAACCCACGCGCAACGCCAGCTTTTTCGCCGCTAGTTGCACCTTACCTGTGCCCACTTTGCTATCAGGGATGGGATTACCACTATCCAGCGCAAGTTGTGTTTCGGCGGTGGTTTCCGGCACAAAGTACACGGTCGGGTCTGCGCCTTCGATGGGTAATTCAAACGGATTGGATGGCATCTCGATACTGCGGAACAGGGGCAGAATCACGTTATCCACCCGTGCTTTTTCCCAGATTTGCGTACTCCACAAATCCGGCACCCATTCATCACCGAAGCCCGTTTGGGTGCTATGGCTGAGTTCGTTCGCTTTGATCGCGCTGATGCCCGCATGGTTGACCTTGTGCGCCAGCGCATTGGCATAGCGTTCGCTGACACCATGAAAGCTCTTGCCCGCCCGCATAATCATGTAACCATGCAACAGGTCGAGCGCCTCTAA
>DAOTXB010000380.1:0-1726 GCA_034435575.1 Anaerolineae bacterium | reverse complement strand
ATTTCGGTGCAAATCAGGTCATCCAAACGCTGATAGGTCGCGCTTGTTCGCATTGCCATCAACGCATCAAAGTAAATATCAGGAAACGTCCGACGTAAACAATGCAACGCGACACGCAAGATGTCATCTTCATCCTGGGGCATGTCGAGATCGTCGTTATCCTGCCAGAGTGGATCAAGCCACGCGGTTAGATGCGCCAACTGCAAAACTGAATCGTTATTGACTGCCTGAGCAAGTGCATTCTGTAAGGCGAAAAGGTCGGTCATAGCACGAACTCCCATAGGTCTATTTGTGCTGGAATTGACGTGAGCGCGGATATGCGATGGGCGAGATGATTACACCGTTCGCCGTAGTTGATGACCTCAATTACTGCCGTTTTGAGCATATTGCGGGGCGCGTCGGACGGGAAAAACCCGGCATGAGGGCTGTTTTGTAACAGCGACATGCCGAGCAATTCCAGCGTTGGCAGATCGAGCAGGCAATCGCGCAGATTTTCGGCGGTGAGCCCTGCGTCGAACATGATCAACCTTTGTGTCCAGCGCGCGCGATAAAGTGTGTGACCTGCGTGCCGTCATCGAGTGTCGTCTCGCGGATGGTGGCGTGAGCGACTTCGGGATAGGTGCGTTTGAGCAAATCGCGGATTTGTTCGTTGTCGAGATTCGCCATGCTCTCATCGGCTTGGATAGTTGTCGCACCGATCTTGAAAATACGGTTCTGCGGGGTGTTTTGTTCGGTCATGATGGTTGTGTTCTCCATAATTATGCTATTATTGATCTATACAAATAGGGATGAGTGAAGCGAGATTTAGTGTGACAAAACTTCTTGAAAAGGCGATTGCTGAACTCACAAAGTTGCCGGACGATCAACAAGAAACGATGGCACAGTGGATTCTGGATGAATTAGAGGATGAAACGCGGTGGGATCAGGCATTTGCTAAGTCATTACCGCACCTTGAAAATTTAGCGAATAAAGCTTTGGCTGACTTTAAAGCAGGAAACACTGAGGCGCTAAATCCGGACGATTTAGAATGAGATCGCGCATCAATGCGGATTTCCTTAAAGCCTATCGAAAGTTGCCCAAAGACGTGCGTCAGCAAGCACGCAAAGCCTATCGACTTTTCAAGGAAAACCCACAGCACCCGAGTTTGAATTTCAAGACAATTCACCCGACTCAACCGATTTATTCAGCACGGGTCAGTCGGAATTATCGAACTGTCGGTGTGCGTTCAGATGACGTAATCATCTGGTTTTGGATTGGTTCACATGATGATTACGATACGTTGATTGCGTCACTTTGATTCTGATGTCTGCACAAAATCGTCGAGTTTATACAGCGCATTGAGTTCCTTATCGGTCAACCCTTTGGTCTTTTTCGCTGTTGCGTAGACATCATCGAACTGGATGGATGATTCACCGTCCCACAGCCCGCCGTCGATCAAACGCCCTGCGATCATCGTCGCCTGACGGTATGCCATCGCGTCGCTTTCCCCGTTCACAATTTTGATATGGCTGATTTTCACCACTTTCGTGCCCTTTTTGAGCGGAATATCGATGGTTGGTTCTTCGTCGGACGCGGATTTTGATTTTGATTGCTTGCCTTTCTTTGGCTTGGATTTATGCTTTTCTACGGGAGGATCGGGTACAATCGGCGGATTGTCTGCCAGCGTGTTGAGCGCCCTCGTCGCCTCGCGGATCGCGTCCATTACGTCGGGTAGTCCGCCTGCATA
>DAOTXB010000379.1:0-5259 GCA_034435575.1 Anaerolineae bacterium | reverse complement strand
CAATTTACCACTTTTTGATGAGCACATAATAGCAGGAAAACATGCCTTTGAGTGAACACTATGGTTAGGGTTTGCAAATGTGAACTAGAGATTGTATAAAAGCAAACGCGCCCCCAATTGGAAGCGCGTCTGATGTTGTGATTTGCATGGAATACTGATAATCTAGTTACTAATTTAAATTATCATTGAAATTTTGCGACATCAAGTTTGATGATCTCATTATCATCTTTATCGAGTAAACGTCCCCCGCCTGCCATGATATAGATTAATCCAGTATATTCACTGTTACATACAAACAGTTTGGATATACCAAAAATGCCATCGAGAATAAGATCTTTATCAGGCACATGATCAAATGAAGAATCTTTGCGTGCCAAATCAAAATATTCAGCATCTGTTGCAAAGCGGAAGTTAGCGCCCTTCCATTGTGTCCAACCACCAAAATAGAAAACTTGATAAAATTGGAGTTTCATTCTTTTGTTGAGAGAAGAGGTCAAGCGTATATCTAATGAACCATGTCCTGATGCCAGATGAGTTACTGTACAATTCCAAGCCGAGACCTCAGGTAATTTAAAGATATTGTCATTCATTCAAATACTCCCCTAAGTTGATGGATCTCGATTCTAAATTTACTGCATCTAGCGAAACGCCTCCAAATGTTTGTCAAAATGTCGTTTTAATCCAGCGTGATACGCTTCCTCATGCTGATTGAGCATCTGAGCGAGAGGATCGCCAAAATCATCCAACACTGAGCCGTAGGTCACATGCAACACTTGCCGTGCATCAAACTGGTTTAGTAAGTCCGGCAGCTGACTATCCGTTAGATCGGCTGATTGTGGGACTTTTTCCAGCGTAGCTGAAACATGGTAGGTTTTGCGGTCTTCTTCGTAGCGCCCCCGCGCAAAATCCAGTACCTCGCGGAACAAGCTTGGCTCAAGTTGTGCCATCACGCGCAACGCTTCAAGATAACTTGTCCCCGCTGTTTTAAGGTGAACGAGTCCGTCGGTGTGTTGTATTGCAATGGGATATACGCCGAATTTATCGCTCCCAGTATGCAGGCTGAGCTTATAGGTATTCTCGAAATGGCGCATGATGATCGTATGTCCGGCGATGTCGCGCTCAAGTTCGGCGAGATTGCCGATGTAATCTACGCCTTTTTCAAAGCGTCCGACAAAACGCGGGGCGATGCTGACGAACTTTATACTGAGGCGCTTGAGTTCGGTGACGATCACAAAATGCTCAACGTGTGAGGTGGTGGAGTTGGTTTCATCGACCGACATTTCCAGATCAAACGCAGTTCCGGCTTTCAAAGCGGAAATATGACGCGCCATCTTAACGGTATGGATGATCGCATTGCCATATTTGACCAGCGCCTTCAAGATATTGTGTTCGTCGAAGCGCAGAGCAAAACTATCTGAAATTTTGCTATAATTTTTGATCAGATCCTCCAGTGTGGTGTCGAGAAAACCCCAATCAAGCGCCTCTGCTTTATGCCGTAGCGTGGCGATGTCGTCGGTATCGGCATCATCGTCCACATGATCGCCCGGATCGATGGTGAAGAAAGTGTAGCCAGCATCGACAAATGGCGCGATGTCGTCGATTTCTTTGAGATGGTCAGCATCCGCTCCCCACGCATCCTGCCAGCCGAACGCAAACGCACCCCACATGGCATCATCGAGCACCTGTTGCGGTGTACGCCCTGTGCGGGTGTTTTCGCGCACGGATTGTTGCGCAAGGATCGGCGCAACTCCGGTTTTTTCGGTTGCTAGCAAGTGCCCAACTGTCGCACATCCCAGCCGATCCCCAAAGCCCGCCGAGGTGTGCGTACCGAGTGCAACGGGGGTCAACCACTGCAAGCGACGACGCAGTTCGACCGCGTTTTCCGGTGACAATGGGCAGATCAACACATCAGATTCCCCATGTTTACGTCCAGTAAATCCGCTCGTATCCCCTGAAACAAGCAATTCCTTGTTGTCAGCAGTGGTGGGTGCCATCAAGGCATAGTGGGTATCCTTATATTGAATCAGTGACCGTTCGACAATGGGTAAATTGATGTTTGTCATTTAATATTGACCTGTCCGTAGCTGAATAAGATGCTTGTACCAAGAAAAACTAGATTTTCGGATTCTTCGTTGCCGATTTTCATAGTTTATGTACACTAGTCCAAACCGGATTGATAATCCCTGAGCCCATTCGAAATTATCCATAAAGCTCCACACGAAATATCCTTCTACAGGTACACCTTGATCGATTGCCTGTAATACAGCATCAATATGACTATCAAGATAGTTAATTCTGCCGGGGTCATGAACGCCTCCATCAACAAGACGATCATCTGATGCTATCCCGTTTTCAGTGATGTAAATCGCTCTCGGCTTATATCTCGCATATATCCGGACAAGGATTGCAGTCAAGGCATCGGGCATGATGGGCCAGCCAAGTATCGTCGATTCGACACCTCTGCGATTGAGCGCGTCTTTGTCACCGGTCAGCACAGAGAACCCAAATACTGAGGTTTCATCTGCCTGAACATAATCAGGGCAGTAAGCGTTAATCCCCAAAAAATCGACTGGTGTAGCTATCGTCTCCAAATCTCCCTGTTTGATATCTGGTGATTTGTTGCCATACCAATCGACCATATCGGCAGGATAACCTCTACCGAAGACCGGATCAGCAAACCAGCGGTTATGGTAGCCATCACATCGTTGTGCCGCCTGTTGGTCAGCTTTAGAGTCTGAAAGCGGATATGCCATGCCCAAACTTAGTACGATGCCAGCCTGAGCATCTGGACAATTCTCTCGGATGACGTTAACGGCACTACCATGAGCCAGTAGCGCATGATGAGTTGCTTGGAGTGCATCCTTTAAAGATGTTCGTCCCGGTGCATGTCGTCCTTTATAATATCCGCTGAAGCAAAACACATTGGGTTCATTGAGCGTGATCCACTGCTTAACACGATCACCAAAACTACATGTTACCACATCTGTATACTCAATAAATGCATCAACGATCTGCCGGACAGTCCACCCGCCTTTGTCCTCAAGCGCTTGAGGCAAATCCCAGTGATACAAGGTCACAAATGGGATGATACGCTTTTCGAGCAAGGCATCAACTAACCGACTGTAGAAATCAATGCCCTGCTGATTGACCTCACCCGTACCATCCGGTAAGATTCGCGACCACGAGATCGAAAATCGGTAGGCTTGAACGCCCAGTTCAGCCAGCAAATCAACGTCTTCTTGCCAACGATGATAGTGATCGGCAGTTATATCACCCATGTTACCGTTCTTTATTTTGCCGGGCGTGTGTGAGAATGTGTCCCAGATCGACAATCCTTTCCCATCTTCGTTCCATCCACCCTCAATTTGATAGGCTGCCGTCGCGGTACCCCACAGAAAGCTAGCAGGAACTTGCTGAGATCGGGCACGCAATACGTTCTTATCGACCACCATAAATCTTTTATCTTCTTCCTATAATTGCTGACATAAGCGTCCGAAACTTATCCGGGCAGATATTCAAAATATCGAAATCGAGCAGTATTTTTACTATTTGTTCTGTTACTGCTAGCATATAGACCTATGTAAGCACCCACGTAACCATCTGCAACTTGTGTGCTAAGAATTGATCCATCTACCTTTTCCATAACAACCTGCCATTGATCAGCGTGAGGCGCATAGTAGAAGCTGTATTCTTGTTCCCTGGCTTCGATTCTGAAGTACAACGTTAGGAAAGACACAGGAATGGTAGTAAGGAGGTTATCAAATCCATTTTCGCGCTTGATAAATCTCAATACACCTATGCCACCTTCATCTACGGAGTAGAGCAACCTGAACTGAAAACGCTCATTTTGCAACAGGGCGAGACCTGCACATTCATCAGGGGATTGGGGTGTAAATTGCATCTGTGTTTGTACAGAAAAATTTTTGTGTTGCTGGCGACGCCCAATAAAGCTGGGATTACACGTATCCATAATCGTCTTTGGTCTTAATAGCAGTGTTATACCCTCTGAGTCGCTGGTACTCCAGAAATTTTCCTTAGGTGTACGCAGAAAATTCCAGTAATCATTCAGGTCAGGTGTGTCAAAGTGATCACAACATGCTTGTTTCAACCATCGCGTTTCTGATAATTCTGGCACTGGATATGTTGCTTCGATCCGACCTGTGCCTGGACTAACAACGGGCCAGCCGTCTTCCCAGATCACGGGTGCGAGGAATGTTTCACGCCCCAAGTTGCAGTAGTAGCCACCATAAGGTCGCGAAGCCAGCAACACCATCCACCATTCACCGTTCTGCGTCTCGACGAGATCCGCATGACCCGTATTGACAATTGGATAATCCAAACCCAGGTGGCGATGGGTGAGAATTGGATTTCGAGGGTTGCCTACAAATGGTCCAGTGACACGTTCACTACGTGCAATCGTCACCGCGTGATTGTGTCCCGTCCCAGCCTCGGCAACCAGCAGATAGTATATACCGTCAATTTTATAGAGATGGGGACCTTCAACGTGAATCGCACCTTTCAGTGCACCATCCCATAGGCTGACCTTTTCACCAATCAATCTCATCGCTTCTATATCAAGTTCCTGCAACCAGATTTCGCGGTGACCGTCGAATTGTTCACCCTGAGGCGGGATACGTTTGCCGGTGTACCAGACACGCCCATCGTCGTCAAAGAACAGCGATGGATCAATGCTGGGTGCATCATCCAGCCAATGCGGATCAGACCATGCACCGGCTGGATCAGTTGCCGTGACGATAAAGTTGAAGTCCTCTGGCAGACCGTTATCCCCGTCATACGACTTTCGCAACGTCGTAATCATGTAGAAGACACCTTGATGATAACGGATAGTCGGGGCATAAATTCCGCACGAGGCCGGAACACCATCCAGATCAAGTTGGGAAGGGCGATCTAAGATGTAACCGATTTGCTGCCAATGTACAAGATCTCGACTGTGGAAGATCGGCACGCCGGGATAATATTCAAAACTTGACGTTACCAAATAGTAATCGTCACCAGCCCGGCAGATCGATGGGTCAGGATAGAATCCCGGCAAGATTGGATTGCTGAACCTGCCTTGTATCACGATTCTACCGGATCAATTGTAAGGTTTGCATCAATGGCTACATCATTGGACAAACACTGACGAACAAACATACGTTCCTGCCCATACGAACCCGTGTTATAGAAAAGAAATAGATTGCCGATGGCACTAACCATCGCGTGATGGCGCCAGATATTCACACCCTCACCATTTTTCTG
>DAOTXB010000378.1:0-18924 GCA_034435575.1 Anaerolineae bacterium | reverse complement strand
CCCCCTCTCCACCCGCTTCGTTATAGATACGTTGTGCATGGTCGAGCATAGTGAGGGTGCGCGTGTTGAAGGTGGCATAGCCGAGTTGGGTCTGTGTATAGTCTTCCGGCGGACGCAAACACTCAGCGCGTTCTAACCGTCCATCTGCATCTTCGACATAGGCGATTTCCACGCCGTTTTCTTCGACGATGACCAGCTCACCACGCGGTTCCAGCCAATACTCACTATCAGCCGGATTACCTTCTGCCATCCAGCCGGTAACTAAGGTGCGCTCACCAAATTCAGCGGTATCAAATGCGGTGGGTGCATAATCAACCTGCCACCACACATACCCATCGCTACACACCGGACCATCCACCACGGTAAATGATGCACCCGCTGCCAAAAAGCCGAGTCGCTGAATATCGGTGCGTGGTGATTCACGGATGTTCACCGCATTATCGCTGAGTACCCGCCCTAAATCGCCCACCGTCAAACGCGGTTCTAGCGCCGGACAATCCGCATCGTCGATATCCTGTGCGCTCAGGTTAGCAGTAAACAGCGTAAACAGGCTAAAAATTGTGAAAACTAAATAGAGTCGAAGCACGCGCATAAAATTTTTCCTCAATATGGGGCGATTACACATGAATACGGCTATTGTAGACCATCAAGCGCGTTCTGTTGATGCGTCGTCAGGTAAGCGTGGGGAGATCGTCAATTGTCATGAGGCATGTCAAACAAAAACCCCGCGTTCGCGTTATGGTCAACACGGGGTATGTATTCAGCAATAAAAATTTATCC
Source organism: Anaerolineae bacterium (assembly GCA_034435575.1). Taxonomy (GTDB): domain Bacteria; phylum Chloroflexota; class Anaerolineae; order Aggregatilineales; family Phototrophicaceae; genus JAVJSU01. Next base: position 18,144 of record DAOTXB010000378.1, on the reverse strand, counting down.
ACCGGGACGGGGCGGAGGCGGGGGTAAGCCACCAGTGCCACCGGGAGGCGGCGGCAAATTCCCACCCCCTGAACCACCACCGCCAGTCGGTGGAGGCGGTAAGTTGCCGCCAAGATCGTCACCATCCGGCGGGGGCGGTAAATCCCGATCAATATCGTCAACACTCGGCGGAGGCGGTAAGTTACTGTCAATATCATCAATGTCAGGGGGAGGCGGTAACCGTCCATCTAATGCACCGCCCTCGTTATCATCAGGGGGTAAACGTCCATCTTGCCCGCCTAAGCCCAGATCATCACGGGGTGGCAACTGATCGAGCGGTATTTCCTCGACATCGCACAGAGGGCGGTCACCACGTTGTTCGTCTGTCAATAATTCGGCGCGGGACGGAATGACGCAGGGCGCACCACCGAGCATCGGCGGGAGATGGTCACAGGGCGGGAACGGATGCTCACCACAGAGCACTTCCCCGTTACGAAAACTGCGCCGGACTTGCAATAAATCGCGCCGTTCTAAAGGTGGCGGTGGCGCGTCAAACGGGCGTGGGAGCAAATGAACGGGCATACCGCGCACATGACCCTCATCATAGGCATCAATGTCTTCTGGCAGGCGCATGGGGCGTAAACGATGACCATCACGTGGACCGAGTGGCATCCGTGCCTGTGTTCCGGCGATCACCGGGAAGCTCTCGCCATCCAATTCCAATGCCGCCGCGCCTTCCATCGTGGTCACAACCATGTCATCGTCCGGCACTGCCTGAAACAGCACGGTAGACCCCATCTGAACATCAACCTCGTTGACCGTAAACGCCACTTCGCCCACGCCATCCGGTGTCTGCACGATCATCCCGCTATCGGGCGCTTCACTACATTGGGAGTCGCCGAGACCCGTGCTCAGATAAAATGCTTGCATGGGTGTCGCTTCGCCAGATTCAACATCTCCGGTTTCAACAGCGTTGACGACCTCAACATCACCAAAGAGGATGAAGGTGACATTCTGACCGGGTAGGGTATCCGGCAAATTGGTCTGTAAGCGTAACAACGCCACCCCCCATTCACCACTAGCTTCATCCATACCTGCTAGATGTAACGATGCAATATCGCTCACATTTACAATGTCGCCTATTTCGCTAAATGTGAAGTCTTCGGCGGTGGGTTGCGCTTCGGCTTCTAAATTAAAATTGCCATAACACGCTTGATTGCGTCCGGTATCTGCACAAAATTCATCAACCGCGTTCAACGCTGTCTCGACCAATGCAGGACACATATCATCGTCCGTCTGTGTACGGTCAATCTCATGTGCGGCGCGTATCGTCATCGGCAAAATAATCATCAGTGCCAATAAAAATAACAGTCTTGTCTTCATCATTTACATTCCCCATGATGATGGACAGCAGGTTCCATCTAAATCATCTTATGACTCGATCATACGTCATAAAACGCGATAAAAGCGTAAAACTTATCTGAAAATTGTTATGGATAGATAAATGTTTGTCTTTTGTCGGTCAAGTTCTGGCTTGCATGTGATAGCTATACAATGTGTGCCATAACCCACCGGAAAGCATCCGCACTAACTCAGCGCTGACATCGTCTATCGGCACACTTGCATTCTGTTCTGCGACACGCCTTGCTACACCGAAAATCGCCCAACTGACAGCCGTTGCGGAGACTTCTGTTCCTACCTGACACGGACCTTTGCGGTAATTGGGTTCAATCCAATCCATGATTTTTTCAAATATGACGTGTTGTACGCGTGTCTCTACAATAATGTCGGATTGTTCCGGGACGCTATAACGTTCACCATGCCACTCACAGACAAATAGAATACTGGCATAAATGAGACTGTAAAACGTGTCTTCATCTAAAAGTGCATCCTCTTCAATGTGTCGTTGGAGCAGGGTTGTAAAACGCGCTTCTAAGTAGCTATCAAACAGGTCAAACTTATCTTGATAATGTTTATAAAAAGTGGCGCGGTTAATGCCAGCAGTTGCAGTAATATCGTTAACCGTAATGTCCTTGACACGCTTAGTTCGATATAACGCTTCGAATGCGTCATCAATAAGCCTGCGTGTTCTTATAATGCGCGGGTCTAACTTCATCGACATTTCTTCCCTTTTGTTGCTTTAACAACATTTTCTGCTTCTTGTTTATTGATCGATATTGTCTCAGGATATACCCTTTTATCATCATATGTTGCTTTAACAACAGGTGATGTTTAGAGGACGATTTTAGTTTATCCAATGATGAAAAGGAATGCAATATGAAAGGTTTTATCCGCATCATTTCTATGCTTATGGTTTTGTCACTATCATTTGTTGTATTAACAGCGCAGGAGGACTCTACAATGACAACTGACGGGCATGTATTTGAAATTGCTGTTAGAGAAATTGTTGACATGGAAGGGTTTGAAGCCCTAAGTGGAGAATTACAGGCACTTCTACAAGAACAAGCAGGCTATATAGGCAATCTGCAATATACGACATTTTTCTCTTTAGCACCGGAGATGGCAGAAGGTCAAGTATACGCAGTTGGGATTACCGAATGGGAATCTATAGAAGCCTATGAAGCGTCTCAGACGTTGATGGATAATCAGACCGTTGTGGATTATCTTGCTACCATCGAAACCGTTCAAAATGTTGTGGTAGAGCCGTTTGTCATTGGCGAGCAGATTACACTCGACGACTTCCCGCAGGTAGGTGAAGTATTTGAAGTTGCCATTCGTGATTTGTCATCTTATGAAAACCCGATTCACTTTTTGCGTACCGTGCGTGGGTTTACCGATGTTCTGGGCGAAGAAGAAGGGGTGCTTCGGGAATATGAATGGCTTTCAGTCGATGGGCAATATTTCGTCGGTATGACCCGTTATGCAGATATGGAAGCATTTGGATCAGCGTCACAGAGCGAAACGGTGTTTGGTAGTCCGGCTACAAGTTTACTGTTCGCGCAGTATCCACCAATAGTCGCCCAAATTACCACGCGCAATGAGTAACGCAGAGACTTAAGTTATTCATAATCAAGGATAATCGTCACTGATCTATAACCCGTGACGATTATTCCCTATATGGTATGGAGGTTTATCAAATCTTCATTGCTGTGTCACCGTGACGGATTGTGCCGGCTTGGACGACTCTGGCGCAAATCCCGCGTCGGCATTGTGCGCGTCCTTCTTTAGCGTTTACAAATTTGGTGGCATCACTGCCAAAACGCTCGGCGAATTTTTTGCATCCGTTATGGGGCATCGGGGTGACCTCCAGCACAGCCGAACCAATCGCCAGTTGTTGCCCGGCGGGCAGGTTGTCTTTGCTCAGGTCAAGATCAATAAACAGTTCATCACCCGCCAATGCCCAACGAGAGCGATCTCCGGCGATGGCTTCGATAATACGACTGTTCATAATGACGATCTGTTGTTCAGGGTGTGCAGACCCATCCTCAGTGTGGCGACTACCGCGTGTCTTCCAATTATCGCCAACAAGACCTACATCGGGGTTAAACTCGCCCTCTGTCAACACCTCACGTTCGCCTATCGCTGGACGGCGTACAATCATCTCTACTGTGCCGTTGTCCGTTGGCGATGCACCAAGCTCTGCTAACCGTGTTTCAAAATCGGTCAATGTATAATTTACCGTCATAATATCCCCCTTATTGTTGCGATGTCTTATTATACTTCGCAGTTACGCAGTTCCCAGCTTTTTTTACTAATACAGCGGTTTCAACCCTGTGCTAGATTAATTTGTTGCCATTTTTTGCTAATAACTAACGACTAATTACAAATCCAATATATATCGTTGAACAGGACTTAGGCGCTTGACCGTCTCGTCACTTAAATGCGCTTTCTGGTCAAGTTGTTGGGGTTGATGGCGACGGCAAAAATACGAATGCATAGCATATCTTGGTGAATCTGATTTGTTGGTGGTGCCACCATGCCAGGTGTGTGAATTAAAAACAACAACAGTTCCTGCGCGACCTGTCAATAGGATTTCATCTGGGTGGGGCGCTTCCGGGTTATCAAGTGCTTGCGATGGTATTTGTTGCTTGAGATCGCTACCCGGTACAACGCGTGTTGCACCATTCTCCTCAGTAAAGTCGACTAATAGCCAGATAGAATTGCATACCTGAAAAGCATCCGGGGCAACCGGCGCACCCCAATCGGCATGAAGTGCCTGTAAACCCTCACCGGGTAATGAGGCTCGGCTATTGAGAGAAGACAGCTTAAAGTCGCCTTGGAGCACATGACTAATCGCGGCGAGTACACGTGGATGCGTATAGCAAATATCAAACATTGGGTCTTTGTCGACTAGGTTTGATAAGCGCATTGTCCCCGTTTCTTGATGAACTTCTGTGCCTGCTTTTTCACCTTCTGCGACCGAAATTTCGCTCAATCGTTGACGGAACTGTATGACTTGCTCATCAGTTAAGATGTCCGCCAATGGCAAATACCCCTGTTTATCTAGGAAGTTTAGTTCATCGGCGGTTAACGTTGACTCAGCCACCCCTAATTCAGCTAAAACGGTTTGATATTCCATGAGTATTGTAGCCTTTCGTTTGCAATCTTATCATTCTGCGATTTTTGCAGACACGTTCAAGTTTTGCGTGGGGATAATTGTCCAAAAGTTTAGATGTTGCTTAGACTTCAAGAATTGATCTTGCTTATCTTACTGAAGATATGCATCATTAATGAGATTCGACCTTATGACGTAAGGGGCATTATTTCCATTTTTGCTATTATTAGCCTACGAAACCTCTTTAAACCATCAGTTTGAATCACTTCAGAGTTTAACAAATTCTATAAGGTATCCGCCATGCCCTATCTAATTGATGGACACAACTTAATTGGAAAATTGACCGACATTGACCTTGATGATCCTGATGATGAGGCAAAACTCGTACAGAAGCTAATGAGTTTCGTAGCACGAACCGGCAAAAAATGTACAGTTGTCTTTGATAATGGGTTGCCTGGTGGTGCCTCCAAAATGTCCACAAAAGGTGTGCGTGTTATCTTCGCCACATCACACTCCAATGCTGACCGCGTCATGATTGACCGCATCCGCAAAGAGCGCAACCCCCGCGCATGGATCGTGGTTAGTTCTGATAATGAAGTGCTCTCTAATGCCCGCAAGTATCGTATGCAATTGATGAAATCAGTCAACTTTGCCGCTATTTTGCAAAACCCAAAGCAACAGGTCAAACCGGGGCGCGAAGAATCCCCGAACCTGACATTAACGCCGGACGAAGTCGAAGAATGGATGCAGATTTTTGAAGGCAAAGATGTTTAGTGGCTGGTGTTGTACGAGATAATGTGTGATGTCTTATGATGCAAAAATGAAGATAACCTAATTTAAACACGATAGGATGTATTTGATTTTGTAGCTACCTTTTAAATTTATTTAAAGGTAAATTTTTACGAATCCGCACCAAATCTGACCAATTCAATGAAAATCGACAACATTTTTCTTGCGACGCTTGTTCACTTATGCTATTCTCCTTAAACCTATTCCAGATTAGGATAGGGCAGGTGTGCAACCCCGAAACGCACACCATAAAAAGCAAAATCGTTTTTTACTTAGGAGGAACGAATGAAAAATCTTTATCGCTTTATTGCGGTGGGCATTGCAGTCATGCTTGCAGTGTCTGTCGGCATCGTTGTTAGTGCACAGGACGACGAACTTCCCGGTCCCGGCGAAGGTGGCGTGGTAATCCAGGGTAATACCCGTGGTTCCGCTAACCTTGGTCCGCTGGTACCGATCCGTTGTTCAGGTGTGGACTGCGCCGATGCAAATTCCCTGATGTACCCGTCATTGGTAACCATCAGCCCATTCACCCAGCAATTTGCAGATGCTGAGGAACATGATCTCGGTCAGGGTGCCCTCAACTTTGAAATTTCTGATGATGGTTTAACCTATACCTTCAACCTGCGTGATGATGCCGTCTGGTCAGATGGTGAACCCATCACCGCCGAAGACTACTACTTCGCATGGCTCGCCATTGAACAGGGTGAAGCAATTGGTATGTCCAGCAGTTACGCTGACTACCAACGTGACATCGCCACAGCAGAAATCATTGACGATTACACAATCGCCTTCACACTCGAAAATCCGTCATGCCTCGCGCTCAGCTCACTGGCTGTTCCGGCAACCCCGGGCCATGCTTATGGCTGGGATGTCAGCATGGGTGAAGATTTCGACTGGGGTGTTATGATCGATAACGCACTGGATGATGAACCGACCGTAACCTCTGGTCCGTTCGAATTCTTCCGTGCGGAACCCGGTACCGCGGTCTTCTTGAACGCTAATACCGACTACTATGCCCCGAGCAACGGCGACTATGTCGTGCCGGAAGGCTGGGTCTATCTGGATACACTCGACGAGAACGTTCTGACCGAACGCTTCCTGAGCTTCCAACCCGGTGAACCGAACGTCGTCTTCGAACCAGGTGCCGCCCAGTTCCAACCATTACGTGAATCCGAAGCACAGTACTTCCAGGCTCCGGGTCGTGTATGGCACTACGTTGCGATGAACCTTGCTGATCCGACCAACCCGCAGAACGGTCTGGATGAAGAAGGTAACCCGATTGATCAGGGTAACCACCCAATCTTTGGTGATGTCCGCGTTCGCCAGGCACTCCAGCACGCAATTCAGATTGACGAAGTCATCAACGGCGCGCAAAATGGCGACGCTACCGCGATGGTTTCCGGTACAATCCCAACCGCATTCACCCTTCACCCCGAACTCGAACGCCGTGCGTTTGACCTCGACGCCGCCCGTGCCCTGCTCGACGAAGCTGGCTGGGTCTCTGAAGGTGATCCGTTGGTAGATGGTGGTGACGGACAACGTGTATGCCGTGGTTGCCTCTATGCAGAAGATGGTGCCGCACTGGCATTCGACCTGATTAACCCTGGTACATCAGGACGTGAAGATGTCGCAGTAATCCTGCAATCACAATTCGCCCAAATCGGTGCGGACGTGAACGCTCAGGTACTCGACTTCAACACCATGTATGATGACAACCTCGGTGGTCAGATCTATGATGCCGCCGTCGCCGGCTGGCGTGGTGGTCTGCCCTTCGATCCAGATCAGCGCTCCTTCTTCGGTGCGGAAAATGACATCTTCGGTGAAGGTTATGGCTTCAACTTCCCCTCATGGTACAACGCTGAGTTCGAAGAACTCGCCCGTTCCGTGAACCAGGTTGATGGTTGTGTCCTCGAAGAACGTCTGGATATCGCTTACCGCATTCAGGAAATCATGTGGGAAGATCAACCATACCTGTGGCTATATGCCCTCGATAGCGCTTACGCCGTTGCACCGAACGTTGCCGGGTTTGACCCGTATCCCAACTTTGGTACCTGGAACGTAGACGCCTGGGTTGTAGACGTAGCCCAGTAAGCATCAATAGTATAAATGAGAGATAGGGCATGTCCTTATCTCTTAATTCAATACTGTAATACCAGCAAGGGGCGAAGTTCTGCCCCTTGTTTGCATAATCGCCATTGAAATAAATTTAAATATTGTACTTTCTATTTCTTGTAACCTATAGTGAAGTAATATATGCTTTTTGTGTTGTATTAGGTGCAACATAGAAAAAAGCGCGTTAAAATTACATTGCACCATCAAACAATACGCATTACGTGTGAATGTGTGGGGGGAGTAGTCTGTGGTAAGGTTTTTACCCGAACTATTCAAAATATCTCACGAAGAACAGTTTTCTACGAGGCAATGGTTATGACAAAATTTGTTATCAGGCGTATTTTACAGGCAATACCAACCCTCATCGGGATCACTATTATTGCCTACTTCATTATGGATCTCGCACCGGGCAATCCACTTAGTCAGGTATTACTTGATCCAAATTTGAGTGCAGAACAACGTGCCGCGATCGAAGAGGCAAACGGGTTTAACGATCCAACCATCATCAAATATTTCCGTTGGTTGATCGGGGATGCGCCTATCGCATTTAACCAAAACCCCGCTTATGCAGTGCAAATGAACGACGGTGAGACGGTTATCGTTGATGCAGACTCAGGCGAAGTGCTCGAAGTACGACCTACGTCTGAAATGTCGACTAATGTAACCGATGATCCCGTTCGCCGTGGGCGTGCTGGTGAGCAACCCATCTCGCCGGATGATGCGCGCGCGACAGCGCTGGACACCATCGATGAGATTGAAGACACTACCGTTGTTGATACGAACTGGATACCACGATATATTTCCGCGGAATTGTGGGCGATTAACCTGAGCAATGGCATAACCACACTGTTCGATGTCAACACAGGCGACCTGCTAGATACATTCCCAACAGAAAACCTCTTAGGCAACGTGCTGTACGAACCGCTTGATAGCGGAGAAGCCACAAATGTTGAATTCTCATTGGATGATGCCCAAACGAATGCCTTGGAACGCGCCACTGAATCAATTCGCATCAACGTGGCACAATACATGGAAGAATATCTGGGGACATCGGTCTGGGCGATTGGCTTGAGTAACCGCAATACTGTCATCATCGACAGCACAAGTGGCGAAGTGCTATTGACTGAAGAAACCGTGACTTTGCGTCAGGACGATGACTACTCGCCACAAAATTCTGATTTTGCTGGTGAACAAGGCTTCGCGTTGGATGATGCTCGTGCGCTCGCATTACAGGTCAGTAGAGACGAAATTAGCATCGAAAGTACCAATTATGTGCCTAACTATCCGCTTACCTCCGGGTGGTTGGTAGACCTCAGCAATGGTGAATCGTTGGTATACAGTAGTTCGACAAGTTTCCTGCGGGAACGTGTGCCTACTGAAGAATTTGATCGGTCCGCGTATGAAATTATCGCGCCGGAAGACTTAACAGACGCGCAAAGTGACTTATTGAACCTGAGCGCAGAACGTGCCGGGGAACTCGCGGTCATCGAAGTACCAACCGCGCTTGTACAATGGCTCCCTTATTACGATGCATTCGTGGTATGGCAAGGACGGCAACTCCCCTTCTCGCGTAGTGGTGAGATCGTCGGCGAAGAAGTCGGTACTACGGGTGGTGTGCTTCGTGGGGACTTTGGCATTTCTTATGTGTCCAATGACCAGACTACACAAGCCATCGGTCAGCGTTTAGGCGCGACATTTGAGCTAGGCGCAATTTCATTGCTGTTGGGCACCATCATCGGTATTCCGGTGGGTGTGTTGGCGGCAGTGTATCAGGGGAGTATCTTCGACCAGGTGACGCGTATTGGCGCGGTGTTGGTTAGTGCGATCCCTGTGTTCTGGCTGGGCTTAATTCTACTGTTGATATTCGGCTCGTGGTTACAAGTATTGCCGATGGGCAACAGATTCCCGATATCTTTTAGCGGTGATTACACGATTGGCGAACGCCTGTCGCATCTCATTTTGCCGGTGTTCACACTCTCAAGTTTCACCATCGCCACATTCTCGCGCTTTATGCGTGCGTCTTTGCTCAACGTGTTGGGTGAAGATTATGTCCGTACTGCCCGTGCAAAGGGACTTTCTGATCGTAAAGTGTGGTTCAAGCATGCGCTTCGTAACGCGATGATCCCGATTGCCACTATTCTGGGTCCAGCACTGACAAACGTACTCGCTGGCGCTGTTCTAACTGAAACCATTTACTCATGGCCCGGTATGGGAACGCTGTTGGTGAACTCTGTCACACAGCAAGATTACCCGGTTATCATGGGTCTCGTCTTGTTGTCGGCGGTACTTACGATTATTGGTTTCTTGATTTCAGACATCCTGTACGCGGTATTTGACCCGCGCATTCGCCTAGGCTAGCTGGTAAGGAGTAAACAACCATGGCAACTCAATCAACCGCAAGTGAACCGGGCAAACCAATTGCCCTTGGACAAGACGTTGACGACAAATCACTCATTGCAAGCGAAAGTTTGGTCCAAACCGCTATTCGTCGCATCCTACATGATCGTCTGACATTAGGCGCTCTCGCTGTGATTGTCTTTCTGGCGATAGTATCTTTGCTAGCACCCACGTTCGAGAATATCCTCAATGTGGATTATGTAGAACCGTTATCTGATCGCCGTTTCCTCGCCATTGGTGACGAGTATTGTGCGAACGATTCATGTACTACCCACCTCTTTGGCACAGATCATCTCGGGCGTGATCAGTTTACTCGCATCTTGTATGGTGGACGTGTCTCCCTGTTGATCGGTTTCGCCGCCGCGATTGGTGCGACCACCATCGGCGTGACCTTCGGCTTAATCACCGGTTATTATCAGGGTGGGTCTTTTACCATCATTGATGACTTCATGATGTGGTTTATCACAACGCTCAACTCTATTCCGTTGCTGATGTTGCTGATCTTGATCGCCTCGGTCATCACGCCGTCGATTGAGACACTCATCCTTGTGTTGGCGCTGGTCTCGTGGACGGGGACAATGCGCCTGATTCGTGGTGAGTCGCTGTCTCAGCGCGAAAACGAGTATGTGTTGAGCGCACGGGCGATGGGTGCGGGTCCACTCCGTATCATGTTTGTTCATATTTTACCGAATACGCTCTCCGTGTTGATTACCGCACTGGCTATTCAGATCGGTACCCTTATTCTTGTTGAATCTGCGTTGAGCTTCCTCGGTCTGGGTGTACGCGCACCAGACCCAAGTTGGGGCAATATGCTCAGTGGCGCACAGGCACACTTCCGCCAAGGCGCGCACCTCTCCATCATTCCAGGGCTGTGCATTGTTGTCACGGTACTCAGCCTGTATCTGCTCGGTGACGGTCTGCGGGATGCCTTTGATCCGCGTAGCACCAAATAATCACAGCGCAACAGATCACAAGACGATTTCTAACGCACGGGTGGGCATTGGCTCACCCGTTTTGTTGTATATTTACTAAGAAAGGTCTCGTTTGACCCCGCGTTTGTCACAACCCAGCATGGCGCTACTCATACTTTGTCTCATCCTTATTGTCGTGCTACCCCGTTTTGTGTGGCTCTCATTTTCGCTCATCGCCGTGCCGGTACTAGCATTCAGCGTTGCCGTGTACAAACCCGCGCTATTCTGGGATTTTGAAAGTGAGCAACCCCGCTGGCAATATATCGGGCAAGCTATCGTGGTGGCGTGTGGTGCGCTGGTCGTCCTACAAGCCGTGACGGTAATTTTTGGGGATGGTATTTTTGCGACGCGCAGTTTGATCGTATTCGGCATCAATTTGCTGGTGTTTGGGGGTGTTCCCACATTGACCGCGATTGGATTTGCTCTGTGGTTAGACCCACTATGGCACACTGTAAGGCGAGGTCTGATCGGTATAATCATCGGGGGCATCATCCTGATGATGAATGTGCTAATCCCGTTAAATCTGCTGTGGGTGTTGCTCGCAGTCCCGCTAATTTTCACAAGTGGGGCGATCTGGCGCGAAGATCATGAGACACCTATTCGTTCCGCGATACTGACTGGATCATTAACCGCCCTGATCCCATCAATTGCATTATCGGTAACTGTTCGCGTCATTTTGTGTATGGGCGCGACCACCTGCACAGAACATTATGACATCGGCAGAGCGATCTTATTGTATGGGACTACCGCTTTGTATAGTTGTCTCGCGCTTCCGTTTCTTATGATAACCGCGTGGGTCACACTCAGGCTCAAAAGATTGTATATTCGGGAATAATTGTGTGAATCAGGCTATAATTGCACGAATATTGCTTCACACAAATAGCAAAATACGCATACAATAATTACAAAAGATATTTTATTCAGCATCATAGACGAATACGCAAGCCTAAAATAAAAAAGAAAGCCAATAGCTTATGCGCCTACGTGATCTTAATTGGATGGATGTTGAGCGGTATTTGGAGCGGGACAATCGGATTATTCTCATCACTGGAGCAACCGAACAACACGCTTACCTGAGTTTGGCTACGGATATTATCATTCCAGAACGCATTGGCGATGCGGTTTCTAAGCGAGAGAATGTGCTGGTGGCACCGCCCTTAAACTTTGGGATTAGCCGTTATTTTTTGGAATTCCCCGGTACAATCAGCTTTAGTCAGACGACGTTTGACCATGCCGTGCTGGAGATTGTAGAGAGCTTGTTGCATCAGGGATTTCGTAAGTTCTTCATCATCAACGGGCACGGGGGCAATCGCTTACCGGAACGCTTGCAAGATTTTTCATTGGATGGAATCATTCAGATCAAATGGTACGACTGGTGGCGCAGTCAGACGGCATATGCCTTTGCTGATCGACATAACCTGCGGATTGAACATGCTAACTGGGGCGAGAACTTCCCCTTTAACCGCGTCACTGAAAGCCCCAAGGGAGAGAAAGAGCCGGTCAACACGGGCTTTTTGGACGAAGGACATTCTGCGCGTGCGACTATTGGTGATGGGTCTTTTGGTGGTAAATATCAGATCGACGACGAATTGATGTACACATTGTTTGATGAGGTCTGTGACGAAGTGGCAACCATGGTGCGGGCACTGGCGGAGACAGAATGACAGCGCGTGACCGCGATACAAGCTATGTCGACAGCATCACGGCAACTGTGTTTGATGACCCCGCGTTCGTACAATTGAGCATGAAGGGCAAGGTACGCCTCGGTTACGAAACACCCTGGCAGGCAATCATCGTGCGTCCGGTGATGCTCCGTGAGGCGTGGCATCTGCAAATCTCGTATTTTGATGAACGACAGGACACAACCAAAAATTACACCGGAGAAGAAGCCTATACCCATCTCGCGGATGTGCTGGCAATTCCGTTTAGCGATATTTTGCTCCGTACAACCGTACAGGACAGGCACTTTCGCATCAGCAAAAAGGGCAAGGTTTTACAACGGGTCAGTAAGCCCCCCGTAGGCGTAACCGTTGACCACTCCCATGATGCCGATAAAGCGCTTCCGCTGGCGGACAACACACCAGATCGTTATTTGCAGGCTGTGGGGATTATGAACCAGCAGGGCGAGATTCGTCCTAAGATGCGCGCGAAATTCAACCAGATCAATGAATTCCTCAAAATTTTGGATCATGCGCTGGTATTAGAGGGCACCTTGACCAACAAAGACGCGTCACCGTTGCGTATTGTGGATTTTGGCTGTGGCTCGGCGTATTTAACATTGGCGGCATATCATTATCTCAACAACATACGCGGGATTGCCTCACAATTGGATGGTGTGGATACCAACGGCACACTGATCGACAAAAACACCCTGCACAGCCGTGACCTGGGGTGGGACGATGCCTGCTTCACCACAGCGGCGATTACCAATTTTCAAATGGAATTTACGCCGGATATGGTTATCTCGCTCCACGCATGCGACACCGCCACCGATGACACACTCGCACAGGGCATCCGCAATGGCGCAAGAATCATTTTGTCTGCGCCCTGTTGTCATCATCATTTGCATCAACAACTCACCACCGTTGACCCTATGCGTCCGGTGATGCGTCATGGCATTTTGAAAAAACGCATGGCAGACATCGTGACGGATGCATTCCGTGCGCTGATTTTGCGGATTTATGGGTATACAACCGATGTGATTGAATTTGTAGGATCAGAACACACTGACCGCAATCTGATGATTCGTGCCATCAAGCGTGAACCAGTGGATACGGAACTATTTGTCGCAGAATACAACGCGCTCAAAGCATTCTGGGGCGTGACCCCATATTTAGAGACGCATCTCGGCGCAGATTTCACCCAATACCTGACCCGCTAAACTGTGTATATGTCGGATTATGCCTGTTGTTTGAGCCGTTTACTTGCCCATTCCGGCGCGGGATGACCGGAGGCGGTCATGTCTGCAATGGCGACATCAATATCATACGGTACGGCGCGTAGGTCAACGGTAAGTGTGGTTTGTGCGCTCCCGTTTTCGCCCACTCCTTCAAACGAGAACACACCCCATTGCGCTTTGCCGGGCATGTCGAAGGACATCCCTACACTGCCGATGTTGACGATGCGCCAATTCTCTAATTCACGATCCATCTGTTTGTGGATGTGTGCGCCGATAGCCAGACGTGCTTCGCGGTCAAGCAGGGCATCTGACGCTTGTTCGTTGCGCGTATCTGGCAATAACATGCCTTCGTCGTCACCGGGAATGCCATGATAACCGATCACCCAACCATACCCTTTGACCGGCACGGCGGTTTCTTTGCCTAGACTTTTCGCGAGGAATTGATAATCTTCAAAAGTGAGTTGCGCCAAATTCCAGTTCAGCACGTTGTCGCGTGTTGCCATCTCCGTGACAAAGTTAGGGAATTTCTCGGCATCTTCCAACGGGCGTATTCTGGCGCGTTCTCCTGTCACAAGGTAGCGGTCAGTATTTCCACCGATCATGCGGAATTTCTTATCGCCATGCGCTTCTGCAAGGGCACGTACCCGCGCCACACATTCTGCCGGACGCGCTCCAAACGCGACGAGATCACCCAGACACCAGATTTGATCGACCTCACCCACTGTGTCTAAATCCGCTAGCATGGCTTCCAATGCTGTCAAATTACCGTGAATGTCGGAAAATACCGCTAATTTCATCGCGTGTCCGCCTCGTATAAATTTTTTAACAAATCCCTTAACCGTATATTACCATATTGAGGGTGACTTGCCAGTTTTTTGCGCGCCTTATGATCTTATGGTGGCTATCAACATCGGTCAAGCTATACGCACCGTGATCTCCACCTTCTGTACTCCCTCTACAACTTCAACAGTGTAATTGACGATTTCAGTTTCTTGCGGCGACTCCGTTAAAATACTGATCGCGCCGTTGCGCTCCGAGTAGGCTTCTTTAACATTCTCTATGTCTTTCATACCTTCCCTACGAATTGCTTCTTCTAAATCTCGGCGGCTAATAGATTCTTGGCGCATGGTATTTTCGATCATCTTACCGTCTTCAACCAACTGACGCGAGCTTCCCTTCACTAGACGACCAAGTGCGTGGCTATGATAGGCTAATCGAGCAAACGACCAATGGAAGAAGATGAGTAACAATCCTGCAACGAGTGTTCCTCCTAAGGGAGCACTACCGTTCACAGTGCGGCTTAGTACCGACCCAAGAATGATGCCAAGGATGACATCAAATGCTGCAAACTCCCCCGTAAAGCGTTTATTGTGTCCCAGTTGAACCAGTGCCAATGTAACAAGGTAGATGAAAACAGCACGTAGAGCTATCTGCCCGATGTTGAGTGTCGACGAATACTCTCCAAACAAACGGTTGATAAGGTCTCCAATTTCTTGCATGACATATCCTTTGTATATATGAAATATTACTCAAGGTACCGAAATACAATGATGCGACCTAACACAGTGATGCTTATTTTTGCGTTAGTCCCCTCCTGCTTAAATTTGTGTCAGCGCCCAGACAGCGGTTGCGCTCACCCCGTCATCAGTATGATCGGTCAATTTCTCCACCGCATCAAGCGCCCGTGTTGCCTTAAGCGCCGCCAGAATCTCCAGAATACTGATGATACTCCCTGCTTCCGGTTCGCCCAGCAACGCCAGTAAAAGTGCGTCAATGGTGGTGTCTCCGCCAATCGTTTTTAGCGCTTGAAAAGCAAAATAACGGGCATCGTCATCATCGTCATTGAGCATCACCGTCACCAGTGGGGGGACAGCGCGTGCATCTGGTAAATTGTTAAGGGCTTGCGCGGCGTTGACTCTTATCGTCGCATCATCCTCTTTGAGCAGATCAAGAATTGCCTGAAACGCCCGAAAATCACCTTGCTTGCCGAGTGCGGCGACCACCTGTGCGCGTATTTTCGGATTTTCTTCGCCTAATGCACCAACGAGGGGCATCACTACCCCGTCATTACGCAGATTGCCCAGCGCCTCCACCACCCGTAAACGCACATCATCATCGGCATCGTTCAGCGCGTCGATGAGTGCGGGGATAATGCGCTCATCGCGTTGCCTGCCCAGGTACCACGCCGCGTTCCGACGCTCATCCACATTGCCAGATTTTAAGAGGGCAAAATAATCATCCAGTGTCAGGTCACTCATAGGTCATCCGTATCCAAGATAATCGTCACCGGTCCATGATTATGGATTTCTACCAGCATCATCGCGCCGAATTCGCCCGATTCTACCTGTGTGATGCCTTCATTTGTCAGGCACTCGGTGAAATAATCGACCAGAGGAGAAGCGACATCCGGCGGAGCGGCATCAATAAAGCTCGGTCTTCTGCCTTTTTTGGCGTTGGCATACAACGTAAATTGGGAGATCACCAGCACACCCGCGCCCACATCCAATGCCGAAAGATTCATCTTTCCCTGTTCATCTTCAAAAACGCGCAGATTAGCGGTTTTCTTGGCGAGGATTTCCGCCTGTTTGCGCGTATCGCTGTGGGTTACGCCAACAAGCGCCACAAATCCGGTATCTATTGCCCCGCGCACTGTTTCGTCTATCGTCACACGCCCCTGTGTGACTCGTTGTAAAATCACCCGCATCTGCGCTCCTTTTCCGTCGTTAAATTATGTCTGCATTATAGCGTTTTACCTGCTGAAGCCACAGGCAATGAACGCTCTCAATTCGTGCAATCACACCTCTGAACGACAAAACCGCCCCACCGAGCATAAGCACGATGAGGCGATGATCTATCATGATATTGTAAGCTGACCGTTGCCCTTATCCAGCGGCTTCGTCTTCGCTTTCACTCGTGCCCGACGGTGAGGTCACACCGCCATAGGGTGGGCAACCAGTCGGCACAACAATTTCGGTGCCGGGGCGCACATTGCGCGTGTTGGCGATGCCGTTCGCTTCGATAATACAGGTGGTGCTCACGTTGTATTCCTGCGCGATAGCGTCAATCGTGCCCTGTGGTTGTATCACAACGACGGCGATACCGTCCACACCGCCACCCTGTCCATCACCTGCCGGAATTGTGGCGGGGAATTGCCCGTAGGGGACGCGATCTTCTTCAAATGGGATCACCAATTGCAAGCCCGGCAAAATAATGCTGTTGCTTAGTTCGTTAATCTGTTGCAGTTGGATGACCGAGACTTCAAATTCTTGCGCGATCGTATCGAGCGTATCCTGTGGTTGTACGACATAGATTTCACCGTCAATACCGCCACCCTGTCCATCACCGCCAACAGGTTCGATGGTGGGCGGGAATTGTCCATAAGGGGTGCGATTATCTTCTTCGGCAACAATCAACTGTTGACCGGGCAAGATCACCGATGAGTTTTCAAAGCCATTATCACGGCGCAGCTGCACCACAGAAATGTCGAAGGCTTGTGCGATGGTATCAAACGTGTCGTTACGTTGCACCACGTAGATTTCACCCGCGACCCCGCCACCTTGTCCGCTACCGTCTCCGGTTAGAGGTTCGATGGTGGGTGGGAACTGACCGTAAGGGGTGCGATTATCTTCTTCGGCAACAATCAACTGTTGACCGGGCAAAATCACCGATGAGTTTTCAAAGCCATTATCACGGCGCAGTTGCACCACAGAAATATCAAATTCTTGTGCGATGGTATCAAACGTGTCGTTACGTTGCACCACGTAGATTTCGCCCGCGACACCGCCACCTTGTCCGCTACCGTCTCCGGTTAGGGGTTCGATGGTGGGTGGGAACTGACCGTAAGTGTAGCCATCATCCGGGATTACCAGCAATTGACCGGGGTCAATCCGGCTATTTTCCAGTTCATTGAGGCGCTGTAACGAGACAACCGACACATCGAATGCCTGTGCAATGGTATCGAGCGTATCACCCGCTTGCACGACATACGACCCGCCACCACCTTGTCCGGCATCACTATCGTCCTGACCCGGTGTTGTGGTGGTGTTAAACACCGTATCACGCGGGAAGTCCACCGATAAAATGCCAGAATAATTTGGACAATCCAGATCAATCAGTAATTCATCATCCGGTTGAATGATGGTTAAGGCGGTGATGTCATTGGTATCACGCAGGCAAGATAACTGCACGTCAAAGAGTGCGGCTAATTCGTCCAGCGTGTCTCCAGCGACAATCGTATAGGTATAATTTGCTGTTAAGGGCAAATCTGGCACTTCTCCGGTTGGTACGGCTTCGTCGTCCCCATCCTGAGCAAAAGCCAGTGATGCAGTAAGTGTTAACATCAAAACAAGTGTTAAGAGTCGAACCCAATTACGCATGAGCATGTCTCCGGTGGTTAAAAATCACATCCGTAGCATACCACATAACCGCATTTTTCGTTGTAAACATATCGGTGATTGTTGTTTGTATTCCTAAATGATCGG
>DAOTXB010000377.1:0-15436 GCA_034435575.1 Anaerolineae bacterium | reverse complement strand
TGCGACGAACGGCATTTCGCGGATTGTAGTCACGGTTGATGACATCCTCTTACGCGAGGCATCGGTACAGGGGGATCGTCCCGTATTACCGCAATTTCGCATCGAGACAAATTGGGTCGCGTCGGGGATTGGACGGCATCTGGTGACAGCTATCGCCTATCGTCTGGATGGCACGCAGAGTGACGAAGCGACGATTGTGATTGAAGTTGTGCCTAATACTGGTGCAGAAGAAACTCCGGAATCATAGGGTGTACTGGAATCAATAAAGCTCCAGTATCAATATGACCGGAGCTCAGATTAAATGATCTCAAATGTTGCTGTCTACTTAAAACATTTGATCCCATATATTATCGATGTTAACCGAGTCGATTGGCAGTAAATTTGACAAGGCTTTTTGCATAAAGGTGCCGGATGGTGATGTCGCCTTCATTGGCATCGAAGTACATCGTCGCATCGGTGTGCAAAACGTAGTTACCACTTTCACAGAAGACCCACGCTTGCCCTTTATTGATGTTTAATTCCCAATTGGATGCAGGTAGGGTGACAGGTGTTAAATACACATAATCTTCGGTGGTCTCTACAATCGTCAGTGGGGTTTATAGGGTTGCGAATGCCATTTTTAGATCTCCTGTCGGTGTTCTTTATTAGTTGATGATTACCATATGACTTTGCCCAAAAATGATCATCCCCTAGAGGTAGTCCTTGAGAAATTGACAATAAAAAAGCCCCTGACCGATCAGATCAAGGGCATAAATCGTCCCACTATTTGTTATCTTCTGCCTATAAATACAGGTCAATATCATGCATGGTGGCATCTACAGGATCAGTCAATGCCATATCCATCACGAACAGCATCGCTAATCCACCGATAGCCAGCAGAACACTTGCCAATGCGCCCATCAACACCCACATGCGCCACCACGGGGTTTCGCCTGTTGCGGGTAATGAACGAATGGCGCGGGCACTCACACATTCTTCGCCATCGAAGTTATCGGCGGTCAAGCAAGCGGTGTTATCCACCTGTGCGCCGACCAGCACGGTAGTGAAGATACTAAACTGTATCGCTTGTCCGGGCGCAATCGTCGGGATGTTGACCGTTACGGTTTGTCCGTTGATGCTCGATGTACCGACGGGTAATTGCACGCTATCGATTTGTAGTTCATCGCGCAGGGTATCCGTCACCACGATGTTGTTCCCCGTCGCATTGCCCGTGTTGCTGACCGTAATCACCCATTCCAGTTGTTCACCCGTGACCCCCACTTGACCCGGAACAAGAAAACCGATCTTGCTGATTGCGGGATCAAACACGCCGATGTTCGCCTGTGCGACGGGCACCGCCTGTGGGTTAACTGTTAGCGTTGCGGGTGTGCTGGTGACACTGCCAAAACCGGCATTGGTCACGACACAGGCGTATTGATTGCCATCATCAGCGTTGGCTGTCGTCGGCGTGGTGTAGCTTGCAGAGGTCGCGCCGGGGATGTTCACACCACCCACCTGCCATTGATATTGCAAATTTGCGCCCCCTGTTCCCAGACAGGTAAATGTCGCGGGTGTGCCTGAGTCAACAGCGATGCTCTGTGGGTTTTGCACAATCTGTGGTGCACCGTTATAGGGGAGGCGATAGACTGCGCCACCACTACCACGCGTGAGGTAATAAATTTCTCCTGCGGGGGAGGTCTTAATATCAACAACCCCGAATCCGAGGCTGTCATAAAAAGCAATTGGTGTGTTACTGGCTGTATCATATTCAGTTACTGTACCAGCACAAAAATCTCCGAAAAAGTAGTCACCCAGATAGGATGTCGGGTATTGAAAGACGGTGTCGTTGTAAAATGTACCGCCTGTAATGGCGCAAGTGCCGCCCACGCCTGTTGCATAAGTGTGCATGGGGCTGTTATAGGTAAACCCACCTGGAACTGGTGCCACTAAACCGGGATCATCTGCTTCAAAATAGGGCCAGCCAAAATTTGCGCCAGCCACGCCCTCATTGATTTCTTCCCAGTTACCTTCACCTACATCATTGATGAACATACGGTTAGTACCGGGTTGAAAGGCGAATGTAAACGGATTACGCAAACCAAGCGCCCAGATCGCGCGATGAATGCCTGTCGTTGACGCATAAAATGGATTATCTGTCGGGATAGTTCCATCAGGGTTAATGCGTAAAATTTTGCCATGGGTATTGGTAAGCATTTGAGCGTTTAACCCTGTAGCTCCGCCCTGACTATCGCCGGTAGCAACATACAGATTACCGTCAGAGCCGAAGTGCATCGCCCCACCATTGTGGTTAGTCCCATCAACCGTGTCCATCTCAAAGATGATTTGTTCGCTTGCGGCTTGTGCCTGATTCGGGTTGAGCGGATCAGCAGTAAAGCGACTAATTCGATTATGTATTGTGGGCGTGGTCACTGTATACAAAACATACACATAACCATTCGTGAGGAAATTGGGATCAAAGGCAATTCCCAGCAATCCACGTTCCCCTACAGTCGTTGTTGTCACGGTTGTAAACGGTGTTGGCAATAACGTCCCACTGGTGTCAATTACCCGTAATCCGCCATTCTGTTCTGCTACAAACAAACGTCCATCCGGGGCAAATTGCATTTGGGTGGGTGTCGTTAAGCCAGTAGCAACCTGCACCGGTGCCTGAAAGTTAGGGGGTGCGGCTTGTACCGGTTGCTGAACGAGTAACATTACACAAAGCAAGAGTATGGTTAACACACTGAATTTTAAAAAGGAACGCTTAGATATTGTTGATGACATGAATTGCAACTTCCCGAAAGTTTAGAGTTTATCAAGCAATAGCTTCATCATAACAACAATCATAACGGGCTAAAACCGTTTTGTAGTGTTTTTTGGGAAAAATTCAGATAAACATTAACAACTTTATTAAATAGCATGCTCAAGACCTCCAAATTCATTTTGTATCAATTTTGGGAGCCAAGAAACGTTTGCAGACATGTGATATTTGTCGTCAATAAACCTTCAGCTTATACTATTTATGGGTGACACATTATTTGATAAAAAAAGATTTTCCCTTATGAAAAATCCACTAACAATCGTTTTCGTTCTGTTGATATTCTTGCCGATTTACGCACAAGACGACGAGACTTGTGGTGAACTCTCACCACAGTTGGTCATTGGCGACGTTGGGCGTGTAACCCCCGGTGATGCCAATAATATGCGAAATATACCCTCCACAGGTGGTGATCGTGTCGGGCAAATCCCCGGAGAAGCAGAATTTATCGTTCTCAGTGGTCCCGTATGTAGCGATGGCTTTACATGGTGGCAAGTTGATTATGGTGGTTTGATCGGCTGGACAGTAGAAAGCATCGGCGATAGCTACGCTTTAGAGCCACTTATACCACCCACTCCAACACCTGTGCCAACAGCAACACCTTTGCCGGAAACACGTCAAACAGCCGACTATGCGATCTGGTCAGCCGATGGTTCAACACTAGCAGTATCGAGTGACGAAGGCATCTGGGTGTACGATGCGACGGACTGGTCAGTGGAACCACGTCTATTCAGTTCGCCCGACTGGTATACGTTGAGAAATCGTCGCTCACATTTAAACTTACGCAATAAGCGCGACCCGCGAATGATCCTCAATGCGGATGGATCACGTTTAGCAATGGCATTATGCCTAGAGGGAAGATTCGGGATTTGTCGGCGAGGCACAATTGATGTGTTGAATACAGTAACCGGTGAGCGTATACAACGTTATAATGGACGCGCTGGATACATTCGCGGCATTGCGTTTCTCGATGATAATCAGATCGTTTTTCATAGCGCTGATGAAGTTGTACGCTTCTGGTCAATTAGCCGAAACGCTGTAATTGACTTTTTTGAGACAAATGGACAGGGTTTAGGACTTCAAGCTAGCCCTGATGGTGTGCATCTTGCCAGCCTCACAGAGTATATGTTCGGTCCGGGGTTTTACATCCACAATGTTGAATCAGATGAAGGTCGGTCTTTCGGTGCCAATTGGGATACCTCTGTTGTATTCAGCCCTGATCTTCGTTTTGTGGTTTGGGACACATATTATCAGCATGAAGGTAGGCTAGAAGTTGTTGAAGTACTAGATGAAGAGCATAATTTTTTCTCCTTCGGATCAGAGAATAGATTAATCTATGAGATTCCCCCAATTGATCTGGAAGATGAGGCTAAAATCGCACAAGTGTACGGCTTCACAGGGGATAATACCCGACTAGTTATAGGCTATCGGGGCGGAGCGATTCGTATGTGGGATGTCTTTGCACAGGAAGAAATCTATTGGCTACCAGATGCCTATGATTCGGCTGTGAACAGCATCGAATTCACACTGGATGGCACGGTTTTCGCTGTAGTAACGAATGATGACCGCGTCATTATCTGGGATGCAGAGATAGGTGAAGTGATTATTGAACTATGAGACAATCTGAATCATAAATTTACTGCGTATTTGTTATTTCAATCTTTCGGCGTAGGAGTATGTCACTAAAATAACGGAACATTGTCTATGATGCTCCGTTATTTGTGGTATTTTGTATAGATTTGTTTATGCGCGGGCGGCGTCAATCGCTGTGCGGATCTGCTCAAAATGATTACGATTGTGCGCGGGCATTTGAAGAATCATCCGTGCCATAGCCGCGAAAGTCCCCTTACGTGCGACCATCTCTTCGCGTAGATTTTCCAATAACTTAACTGTTTCGTGCTGACTGCGCTTCATCTCCGCTAGAATAGATTTTGTGCTCTCATAAGTAGCGGCAGTGGCAACCGCCCGTTCGTATTCATGTGCGCTGAAGGTCGCGAGTGTCGGACCATTAATCATACTCCCTGCCCATGCCTGCATCCAACGTTCTGTCAGGATAAGATGGGCGACAACCTCGTTCGCGCTCCATTCACCCTCTGCCGGGGCGGTGGTGGCTTCTTCTTCACTTACCCCATCATAAAGCTGATGCAATTCATCATCCAATTGCGTGTAAATATCCTTCAAAGTAGATACAAACGCCTCGCGTGATTCAGGGATGGGTGTTGTGGGCATGGGAGACAGTGAGAACTTTACGGTTTTGAGCGCCGCACCGCGATAAATTTTTGCGTTTACCTCGTCGCCGACACCAAGTCCTGCGATGGCAGAGGGAATGTCTTGCCCCTGTTTAATCGTCTTGCCATTAACCTCTACGAAAACATCGTCTGCCTGTAGACCGGATGCTTCCGCACTCGTGCCGGGGACGGTGCCCGAAATCCGAAAACCCTCGCTGACAGGTACCCCGAGTTGTTTCGCAATATCTGCATCAAAATTGGTCGGCACTACGCCAAGGATCACCCGACGACTGATGCGTAAATCATCACCTTCTTCGACCACCGCTTGCAGATTTTCTAGCGCGTTTGCCCAATCATACGCCTTCTCTGAAGTGGTGTCGGCGTGTTGAACCGTAATATGGGTAGATTCCGCATCGCCATCTAGCGTCATCGTCACTTTTGATGCTGTATCATCCCCACGAGCCAACCATGTAAACACAGCAGACTTATCGGTACTCAGTTCAGTAAATTCACCGGTGACATAATGTCCGTTGTTCCAACTTAAAAAGAGGGCACCGCCTGCGCGTACATTACTTACCGCAAAGTTACACAACCATTGTGTAAGCCCGACGGAATTTGTAATGGCATGATACACATGGGCGACGGGCGCGTTGATTTGACGCTCAAATATAGCAACGTTATCTTTTACTTGATCTGCTGTCATTAGTTATCTCCTCAAAGTCTGATTGAATGTAAATATTTTAAATGTTTAAAAATAATTATATCATTTGCCTGACTTTTTACAATCATTGGAATTTTTTAAAACAAGGGAGAAGGTGCGTTTTCTGTAGCGCTTACACCTTTGTTTCTACAGATTTCAGGTTATATTAGTGACCATACCCGAAATAGCTGGGATAAGGACGACATTTGAGCGGTAAACTCGATCAGGAAATGGAAACGCTGTGGACACTATTGTTCCGTATTGTGACTGACCTCGAAGACCGGATTGCATCACATATGGCGGCACATCAACTTACGCCACCGCAATTTTATGTGATTAAAACCCTCTATGAGCATGACGGACGCTGTGCGATTGGTCAGATCGCCCGTGAGCATCACCTGACCAACGCAACCATGACCGGATTAGTCAAACGGTTGGAAAAGCCTGACCCACCTCTCGTACAACGGGAGCGCAGTCATCTGGATCGGCGTTCGATTGATGTGATTTTGACCGACGCGGGTTATAAGCGATTTGATGATATTCGGTTTGACCTTATGAAGCAGGTCAAATCTATGTTATCGCTCCTTGATGATGATGGACGGCAAACACTCATCAACTATGCCACCTATTACACCACGTTTGTGATTGAGCAATTCCCGAATCAAAAACCGCCCGAAGCCTAAGCGCACACGGACGGTATCAATTCTCTAAAACAGTATGGTGTTGACGTTAACGCGCTAAACGCTTCAGCAAACGGGTATTTTCCATCAGCCAGTTGGCTAATTCCACCGTCTTAATATGCACACCTGCAATAGTGGCTTTGTTGATCTCCACAGCATCGGGCAAAAATTCCCCACGCGATGGATCATCAAATTCCGGTCCACAACGCAAACTCAAATCATAATCGTGCAATTTGCAAATGAAGAAGTGTTCTTCCAATTGCTTGCCGGCTTTTTCATGCTCTAAGATGAATGCTTCGCGTAAAACCGAAAACGTCGCGCCAAGCTCTTCATGAAGTTCGCGGTTGAGCGTTTCCAATAATGTATGATCTTCATTTTCTACACCACCACCGGGGGCGACCCAGTAGGGTGGAACGTTGGGTTTTACACGCTTAATAAACATGATCTTGCCGTCCCCTGTGAGCAAGATAGCGCGCACACGTTTTACCACGCGTGGTCTTGTGGGTTGTGTAATAAACATCAGTCCCTTGAGATTATAGTTTTTGTAAATTGGGTTGCAAACGGGTGACATCATAACAAAACTCTGTTAAGAAATACAGATCGAAACACTTCATTGCGTTAATCTTAAATTAAATGCTCTAAACAAAGGCTTAAGATTGCAAGCGTTAGGATATTTTTCCTAATTGTACGGAGAGATTGTTTCGATGAGTGCGTCGAACGCAGGACGGTCAGTTGGATCATCACTATAATATGCCATTTGGAGTATCCCTTCGCGGTCAACGACAAAATCGCCTCCCAGTTGATGCGGGTCTCCACGTCCTGATTTCAGGGTACGTCCCTGTAGCAACTTCTTTACATAATACCATAATACTGAAGGTTGCCATACCCGCCACAGCGAACGCCCCAGTCCATACGCATCATAGACCTCACGGTGTGAATCCAACAGAATAGGAAATGTCACGCCTGTTTCATCTAACCACAGGCGCACCCATTCAGGGTTGCCGAACGTGATAATGACAATACGCAGGTTATATTGCCTGTAGAATGCGTCTTGACCGCGATGCAACTGCATCACATGCTCTTTACAGGGGATTCACCCTAAATGACGCAAAAATACAATCAGCAAACAATCGCCCTGTCGTAAATTGTTCAGGGTGCGACGATTGCCATCAATATCGACGAGTGTAAACTCCGGCGCGGGTTGTCCAGATGTGAGCATGTTGTGTTGTCACCTTCGTTTAAATCTCAGTAAGGATAAATCGCGTTTTCAGTGCCTATATGCAAAACGAAAGACAAAGCGCACTACACTTTAACGACCACCGTACTCACAATTTTGTCGTGCCATGTCTGACTTTCTGAGTCCCATAATGACCAGAAATAACCCAAACCTAAAACAAAACCACTCAGGTTGTAGCCTACAACATTACGCAAAAATGCGTCCAGAATTGATAGCTGACTGCCGTTCTTCTTGATGACACGGATGCCCACTGCCATTTTCCCCGGGGTTTGCCCATCACGTTGCGTCAGAAAATAGACATGAAAGGCAATACTGAGCAATTGGGCGATGACGTTGATTGACCCGCTCACACCGGAATTGGGGTCTTCCAACGAAAACCCGCCGGAAACACCAATGAGCAACAGCACCGCAAGAAACAGAATAAACACATCAAGCAACCACGCGCCGAAGCGTTGCCCGAAACCGGCAAGCTCATACGAATGGGTGGCTGATGGATCTGATGCGTCAACGTTATATGTTGGTTCTGACGGAAATCCGCCCGCCGTCACCGTGCGTTTTGGTTTGGAGACAGAAATTGGTCCCGTCATTGCCTGATTGCTCACATCAGAGAAAGGATCATCGTCAAATGGGCGGGACATCGTGGCAGAAGATTCTCCTGCCTCCAGACGTTTTAGGGCAGACTCTGAGTCTGAATGAAAAGGATCAAGCGCTAGTGCCTGATTCAAGAATTTCCGTTGTTGATATTCATTAAGCGCAACCTGATAAGCGAGGTAATAGACATCAGCAGTCGGATTATATTGCAATTCTTCACGGATAAGGGCGCGGGCATGGTCTGCATCACCGGATGCAATCGCGGATCTGATAGGACTCAGTGAGTCATCGGTCACGTTACTATACTCCTCAAAATTCCAGATGTTATAACAACACGATAAGCATCCACAAAACACGATCTTTAGCGTTTTCTGTCGATAGCCTGTGTTGGATTGCCTCTATTAGTATACCGCCAAAATGCACGAATAATTAAGCCCGTAAACCGGAATATGTTAATTATTCATCGCACCAGGCAACATGCGGTAAAATCAGAAGCATAGGATCAACAAAGACCCATTAACCGTAAATTTTTGAAGGACAAACACTATGACATGCCAATATTGTAAGGAACCCCTCACAGACGCGGGTAAAGACACCTGTGTAGCGTGTAATGCACTTATTCAGGAGGCGAATTGTAGTGGTATTTATTTGATCGATGCGGCGGTGAGCATCAGCAAGCAGGATGATCTCGCCACACCTAAGGCGAAGCGAGATGCGCTCAAGGCGACGTTCAAACAATATGCCGGAAGTTAAGATTCTGCATCGACTAACGCAAGAATGCGTGTTTCAATATCATCGCGCACCTCACGAAAGACAGTCATAATGTCGTCTTCTGTGCCGGTAGCGTGGGCGGGGTCGGGGAATCCTTCATGCACTCGTTTGCCTTGCCCTGTCCACACCGGACAATTTTCCGCCGCATCATCGCACACCGTGACGACTAAATCAAACGATTGTCCCACAAATTCCCGCAGGTGCGTGGGCGTGGAACCGGCTGTGTCGATCCCGATTTCTGCTAAGGCGATCAACGCTTTAGGATGTGGTGCGTCGGCAGGGTTTGTGCCTGCGCTGAACGCTTCCCATGTTGTCGCACGGCGATCATTAATCAGCGCCTCCGCCATTTGTGACCGACACGAATTACCCGTACATAAAATAAGCGCACGTTTCTTCATCGATATATCCCTTTGTTCTATTAATAGATCACAGATTGTTAAGTGTCTTTACTTTGATTATGACAATCGATTGTTAAAGGTATGACAAAATACCATAGCGATTGTGATAAGAACTGAGATATAATTGTAGGCAAATCAATACGCTACTTTTGTCGTCAATAAGGCAATGCTATGACAGTAAATTCGCAAGAACGTTCACCGAATAACACGGTTTTTCAGGAAGAGAAAGCTGATGGAATCCGTAACATCGTCGTGAAGGGGACGTTACAGCGACCAACCACAGAAAAATTGGTCGCGCTATTCGAGCAAAGTCTGCGTGATGCTACACAACCATTTATCCTGGTGCATATTGATCTTTCAGACCCATCAATCCAGTACACACCCTATTCCCGCCAGCGTGGGCAGGAAGCGTTTGAGAAAATTCCTGATGATAAAATGCTATTTCTCGCGGTATCTGTCGGCGGGGAACGCATGGTTAACGTTGCGCGTATGATTATTCGTCAGGATGAAAATCGCTACGATAATATGTGCCAGAATGTGTTCACCAACCGTGCAGATGCGGTTCAATGGTTGTGTGCCTGTGCGAGAAAATATCAAGCCGAACAATAAGATAACCTGCATGACCCCAACAACCAAACCGACACCGCCACAGATCAACCCCTGAGTTTCGTGGAATAATATATTACTCTGCGACTACTCCACGCATACCTAAAACAGCCACGCACTAATAATACGTTTGCTATGTGAACTTCAGCATATTTTGACGCAAAGCGATAAAATTCAGGTATAATGTTGAACGAAATGCAAACGGATTCAGGATTGTGTAATGGATTTAATCATCGAAACAAAAGACCTCATGAAGTCTTTCGGGAAATTCACAGCGGTCAATGGATTATCATTAGAAGTGCCCGCCGGGTCAATTTATGGATTTGTTGGACCCAACGGCGCGGGGAAAACAACCACCATGCGTATGTTGACAACCCTCACGCGCCCGTCGTCCGGTCAGGCATGGGTTGCAGGGCATGCGGTCAATGAAGAACGCCGTGCCGTTCGCCGTGCAATCGGGTATATGCCGGATGAATTTGGTGTGTACGATGATCTGCGTGTGTGGGAATATCTTGACTTTTTCGCGGCATGTTACGACATCCCCGAAACCGAGCGCAAACGGTTGATTGACGACCTGTTAGAACTGGTTGACCTCAGCCATCGTCGTGAGGACATGGTGGATAAGCTGAGTCGTGGTATGAAGCAACGCCTGTCGTTGGCGCGTACCTTAGCGCATGATCCACAAATTTTGATTCTGGACGAACCCGCGTCCGGCTTAGACCCGCGCGCACGGATCGAAATCCGCGAATTAATGGTTGAACTGGCAAAAATGGGCAAGACGATCTTCTTCTCCACCCACATTCTGGCAGACGTAGAGAACATCTGCACCCATGTCGGCATCATCGAAGCCGGTCAAATGGTGATGCAGGGTAGTATGGAAGACCTCAAGGCACAATTGACCCCGCATCGCGAAATCATGGTGACGGTCAAGGATGAGGAAACCGCCGAGAAGGTCAAAGATTTGGTGTTGGGCATGGATGACATCAAAGAAAATATCGTTGAGGTCTTGATTGTTGAGCCTAAGGGCGGGCGTTCGCGTGTGCGGATTGATTACACAGGTGATGACGACGGCGTTTCTGCCATCAATCAAAAGTTAGCCAACGCGACGATTGCGGTCTTCGGCTTTAACGAAGAAATTAAAGATCTGGAAGCGATGTTCATGAGCGTTACCAAGGGCATCGTAAGCTAAGAAACATGCGACAATCGATCAGGAATAATTATGGCGACGGCTGACGACATCCTCAAGAGCTTAACCATTCCGCCAGTACGCTGGGAAAAACCCGTCATCATCGCGGTGATGGGCTTACCTGGCACCGGCAAGTCAACCGTCGCCCAACACCTCGCAGACCTCTATCCGATGATTGTGCTCTCAACCGATGCCTTACGTCTTAAATTCGGCTTCGCTTCTGGACCGGAGACGCTCGAAGTGATGCATACCGTGATTGCACGTTTAATGCCGCGCAAGCGGGCGATCATCATTGACGGCGTGTATTTAGACCGAAAATCGCGCATAGAACATACCACCACCCTCGCGGAGCAACATGACGCGTATTATCGCCTCATCCACACTATCGCCAGCCAAACCGTGATCGATAAACGGTTAAAAGCGCGGATTGATAACCCTGACGCTACGAAAAAAGCGGAGAAGTTTGTCATCACGCCGGAGCATTTTGCGCGGATCAAATCTTATTTTGAACCCCCTGCGCCGGACGAACCCGTGCTGACGGTCAACACCAGCAAAGACGACGACGCACTCAGCGACCAGCTAGAACCGCTTGCAGAACGCCTTTACGCCATCCATCCGGGTGTGTGAGTGTGGTTGGTGTCTATTCCGCTTATCTAACAACCCATAAACTTAATTTTCCGTTGCCATCGCTTACAGCAAGTATTCTGCCATCATACGAAAACGCAATTGATGTAGGCGGGCGTGCAAATGGCAACTCGGCTATTCGCCTAAGTTGAACACTCTCCTCAAGATCGCTTATCTTGAAAAAATACACAAATCCGCTTGCCTCGTCAGGATTTGGCGCATTATCATTATATGCACCAATTGCAAAGAATACATCAGAGTTAAATTCTGGCAATGAGGAAGCAACAAAATCTGCTTGTGCCGCAATTTCGATAGTATCTGTACTGATGAGAACTAAAGAATTTGGAATATATCCCGGTTGTCCCAGCCGTGATGCAACAAACGAGCTATTCAAAGAATACTGGGTGCCCAGATAACCGATTTGAGGCATAGGATTATTCTCGCCACTTGCAAGATCGACAAGTACAGACTCTACCTCTAGAACGGCGGAAGTAAAGGCAACCTGTGAGTTGTCTGGACTAAAGTTTATACTGACCTCACAAGCGTAGAAGCAGAATTCTTGATACAAAGTCACCGGTAATTCTAATTGTAATGAACTTTCTGCAACATCATAAATGCGGACTGTTTGAGAAAGCATCGTATCGTAGTCGGCGTTCCACTCACTTTCAATGCTAGCGTACAGTGTTCCATTATCGTTAACCGCGCGAATCATCCCTGCTGGCGATATTATTCTCTCCGTTTCATGCGAATTGAGATCAAAAAGAATTAGTTCTGAACCACCTCTTATGATAATTTGAGTGGAATTTTCCACAAATAGAACATCATATCCAACGATGTCCTCATCCAAGTTAAGCTGTTGCCATTGCATCACATTTAAATTAAGTAACCAGATACCTTCATAGCTACTTACTATAAGCTGTTCACTATCGTCCGACCAAGCAAGTGCTAATGCTTCAGGAACGGAGAACTCTTCAAGTAGCACTAGATCCTCAATGTTATGAGGAGTAATTATAGCCAAATTAAGCTCACCAGTATCTTGAGCAACATTAACAAAGGGTACAAGAAGTATTATTGACATCAGTAAAGCAATGACACGCACGTTCACCTCCAACGGAATGTGTATCACTTCAATTTTATGCCTAAATCTTCAATCGGATGGTACTCGCTAGGTAATCGCCATCTACCAAATAACATGACACACTCGTTTAAATACAATCATGAGGGTAATAAAACAAAACAGGGTGATCGTACGGATCACCCACCCCATCAGTGTAGCGTATTGAGATTGCAGAAAGCGGTGCTTAACTGACGATATGATCGCCACCGGGATCAAGCACAATCGGCTTCGCGTCCGTCTCATTATTGACACGATTCGCCCAATCAGACGCATTCTGTGTGATCGGCGGGAAGGTGTTGTAATGCATAGGCACGACATATTTCGGCTTAACAAACCGGATCGCCTTCAATGAATCCTCTATGCCCATCGTGAAGACATCACCAATCGGCAAAAATGCCACGTCAATGCCTTCTTCGCCGATCAATTGCATATCGAGAAACAGGTTGGTATCACCCGCGAAATACAGCTTATAACCGCGTGCCGTGATGATAAAGCCGTTCGGTTCACCGCCATAAGTGCCATCGGGGAATGATGAACTGTGATGGGCGATTGTCCATTTAACACTCATGAAATCATTCTTAAACGTGCCCCCCGGATTACCCTGAAACACATTTTCCACACCCTGATCCATCATCCAGTTGCCACACTCAAAATTGGTGACGACAGTCGCGCCAGTGCGTTTGGCAATATCTACGGTGTCGCCAACGTGATCGCCGTGTGCATGTGTCAACAAAACAATATCCGCTTCAAGATCAGCGGCATCAGCGGCGGCGAGGGGGTTACCGGTCAAAAACGGGTCGATCAATACAGCGTGCCCGTCAATATCAAATGAAAAAGCAGAATGCCCGAGCCAGGTAAATTTTATACTCATCGCAAGTTACTCCAATACATCTTGACGTAATGTGATAGATCTAAGTATAGGCGAAATCAGAGGAGTATGCATGTGTGTTCGTTAAGTTTACCCGACAATTAGATTTGATTAATGAAACCGTAAAAATCGCAAGAAGACTCCGTGTAATCGCCTGCACACAGCTCTATAATGAGACGGATGAATCAAAAAAGGGCGAATCGATTGATCCACCCTGTATGTTTATGTTGAGGCACAGTCTCGCGCAATCTGTGCGATAGTGATGGGTTTAGAACCCGTTGCGTCCGCCACCGAATGACGCGCCTGCCGGTAACGTATTCAGGAATTCCTCATTGGTTTCATATTGACGGAAGTTATTGAGCATTTGCTCCGTCGCGCCAACCGTGCCGGTTTCCTCACGTTCTACCAGATGCGCCCACATACGGCGTAAGGTGTAGACACGTTGTAACACGTCCGGCCCGAGCAACAATTCTTCGCGTCGGGTTGAGGATTGTTCGATGTCGAACGCCGGGAAAATGCGCCGTTCTTGTAATTTACGGTTCAGGTGCAGTTCCATATTACCCGTACCCTTGAACTCTTCATAAATTACATCGTCCATCTTACTTCCGGTGTTGACGAGGCAAGTTGCGATGATTGTCAGGCTACCGCCTTCTTCCACATTACGCGCCGCGCCGAAGATACGCTTGGGCGGTTGCACCGCGGATGGATCAAGACCACCGGAAAGGGTGCGCCCACTGGTCGGCACAACAAGGTTGTACGCCCGCGCCATACGGGTGATGCTATCCAGTAACAAAACCACATGGCGTTTGATCTCTACCAGACGTTTCGCCCGTTCCAGTGCCATCTCTGCCACTTTGACGTGATGGTGAATAGGATCATCAAATGTAGACGCGATCACTTCAGCATCAGCCGAACGATCCATATCGGTCACTTCTTCAGGACGCTCACCGATCAACCCGATCATCAGGTGTACATCAGGATAGTTATGGCTGATGGCGTTGGCGATGTCCTTTAGAACCGTCGTTTTACCGGATTTTGGCGGAGAAACGATCAACCCACGCTGACCACGCCCGATGGGAGCGATCAAATTCAGCATTCTCGTAGACAGTACACGGGGGTTGGTTTCCAGGTCAAAGCGTTCTAGTGGGAAGATGGGAGTCAGGTCTTCAAAATAGGGGCGATGTTTGGAGTCTTCAGGATTTTGCCCATTAACCGCATCAACGCGAAGCAGACCGAAATATTTTTCCGAGTCCTTGGGGGCACGTACCTGACCAATCACCATATCGCCTGTACGCAAATTAAAGCGTTTGATCTGTGATTGGCTGACGTAAATATCATTGGGCCCGGGGAGGTATTTATCCGCCCGCAGGAAGCCCATGCCATCGTCAACCACCTCCAGAATACCACCACGCAACTTGTGTCCGCGACGTTCAGCTTCACTCCGTAACAGCCCGAGGATTAACTCGTTCTTTTTCATACGGCTGAAGCGGGGCACGTCATTCTCGCGGGCGAGGTTCCGTAATTCGTCCAGAGTCTTAGTTTCGAGCTGTGCTATGTCCATGTTTTTCATATATCAAGCGGCAGGGACAACGTAAGACATAGTGACTTTAGCCGCTTGTCTCCTTTCACAACG
>DAOTXB010000376.1:0-2208 GCA_034435575.1 Anaerolineae bacterium | reverse complement strand
ATTGTTAAAAAGGGCGCAGAAGGCGCGACAGTCTACACAAAAGACGGCACAGTGATTGATGTGCCCGCGTTCAGCGTGGAGGTGGTTAATTTTCTCGGTGCGGGGGATGCTTTCGCTGGTGCATTGATTTATGCGCGTGTAAACGCATGGGATTGGGAACGGGCGGTGCGATTTGCCAATGGTGCGGGTGCGCTGATCGTTTCACGTCATGGGACAGCGAATGATATGCCGACATATGATGAAATTTCTGTGCTGGTGAATGCTTAAATGCTGACGATTTTATTCGCGCTGGATAGTTAGTCTACTTACTCAGAGATCTTTGTGCAAGAACCACATTTTACGAAGGTAATATAGGTGGTATACCAAGCCCATCACTGTCTGCTGGAATAGAATTATGTGGAGTCTAAGTTGTGTTTGAGCCAAATAATCCGTTTCCTATTGAAAATGCAGAAGAGTTCCTCTGCCGAGTAATGTACTGTAATATAAATCAAGAGAGAGAAGAATTGATGATCCATGCTCAGAGTAGGAACGGTGATAAATTCCGACTATATTGTATAGAATTACGATATTTCAGCGGTCCTATGCAATGGTCAGGAATAGACTTCGAAGTAAAGTCACAAGAAGAGTGTAAAAACTTGCTCGTTCAAAATGGATATTCTAAAGAGTTGGCAGATTTCTTGTTACAAAGAGGAATAAGCTTATTTGAGAAAAAAATCAAGCAGGGTGGTAAAATACAAATAATTGCCAGATACATAGAGAAAATAAATCATAATCCTTGAATTGGATTTTTCCGTAGGAAGCTAAAGGCATTTAATGCCCTTTAACAGTATAGTGAACGCGTTCTTTAGTTTCTAATGTAACGTGTTCACTTTAAACAGTTAGAAATTCATTTAATGAACATCAATCTCTGGTTAAAGTATAGGTGAAAATAATGAACACAATAAGACGGATTGTGGTGATCCTGTTGATATTGATGCTGAGTAGCATGGTCATCAGCGCGCAGGATGATAATGGCAGTACATCGCCGGACGGATGTGCGATAGATTTGAGTAGTGCGGCATCGTTGATCGTGCAAGCACAGGCAGAGGCAAGCGCCGGGCAAGGTGAAGACGCGTTCCGTACCATGACCCTAGCGCGGTCTGTGTTGGATGACGCGATTGAACGTTGTGGTGGTGATCCTAATATGATGCAAGACGCGATGGGCATCGTGCTAGAGGAAACGTATGAAGCCCCAGCGGGTACATTCGGATTCTCGTATCCAGATGGATGGGCATTTGAGTTGGTCGAAACGATGGGTAGTGGCGGGATTGTGTATATCGCGGATACGCCGGGCACACTGGATGCTTTGACTGATAGCGACCCGATGTTGGAAAGTGGTGAACAGGGCGCGGCGATCATCATTGCTGGGCCGGATGATCTTGGTGCCGGTGCGCTGGAAGCGGGGTCTACGCTTGATGATGTGATTGACGAATTCCGCGCTAGCATAGAAGATTCACCGGATGATAATACCTTAACGCCGACTGAGCAGTTTGCAGTCAATGACTTTCCGGCAATGCGTTTTGAGATTGTTGGCGAAAACTTCGACGGTATTTTCATCGCGATTGACCGTGCAGAATCACAACAATTCGGTATTTTGCTATTTATCGTGGCTTCCGGTGAACTTGACGCGGCGCGTCCATTGGTCGATGCCATCGCGCAATCCATGACATTCGCGCAGTAAGTGAACACTTTTGTAGATGTGTAACGAACGGTAATGGCTGAACTTGTGGGCATAGTGGCGATCACATGCAATTATGCCCATGCGAATATGGTGCCGAATGTCCTATGACATGGCGATATTCGACACTACGGCAAACTTTCAAACAGCAGTACTCTTAAAGAGTGAGACAATATACAACCAATGAAGGGGTTACAACGTGTCCTGGAAAGATCGTATAATTTCGGCGGAAGCCGCCGCTAATCTGGTAAAATCCGGTCAGCGAATCTTTTTAACCGGTAACTGCTCTACACCTCAAGAATTTCTCACCGCATTGGTGAATCGTTATAAAGAAGTACGCGAAGTCCAACTGGTGCAACTGCTCGGCATGGGACCTGGCGATTATGTCACGCCGGATATGGCAGAACATATCCGTATCAACAGTTTGTTTATCGCACCGAACATCCGCAAAGCCGTCAACGAAGGGTTAGCGGATTTTACACCTGTTTTTC
>DAOTXB010000375.1:0-12692 GCA_034435575.1 Anaerolineae bacterium | reverse complement strand
ACCGGAAAACCGACCAATGTACGGAGATTGGTCAGCACATCACCACGCACCGCCGCCACCGCCCACAGCACCACGCTCCCCGCTGTTAAGCGTATAAATGACGCAGATAATGGATCTGGTGTGATGGGGATTTGTCCGGCGATGACGGAATAATGTGGGGCAAGATCATACAGCGTGCGTGGCAGTGCATCACCCATTGCACTTACACCAAGTGTGGAGAAGATAAACCCGCCTGCCTGTAACACCGCTCCTCCGATAGCATAGAACATCCCTGCACGAAATACTTCCGGTGTGCGTTCGGACTGCGTATCATCGCCTTCTGTGATGACAAAAGCAATGCCCGAAATGGTGATGATAATGCCGATAAATGCCTTGCTTTCTAGCGTTTGATCGAGCAGAAACCATGCCAGAATCGCACTCAAAATTGGATTAATTGAAGCGATCAGCAGTGTTAAACGCGGTCCGATGCGGATAAACGCGTTCATCACACAGATCGATGCTAGCCAGAAGCCAGTCGCACCGGAAATCGACAACCAGAACCATGTCTCTACATCAATATTGAGTGGAATGACATAGCCGATAACAATCCAGTGCAACAGCGCGATGCACAACAAACCAATGGGCACGCTCCCCTGCATGACCAACAAAGGACCATAACGCCTGCCAGACAATGTAAACAAGGTTGATGCGAACCCAAACGATAGCGCGGCACCAACTGCGGCGAATTCACCCATATGAATTAAATTTCCTGATGTATTCGAAAAAATTTGAACAAGGACATTATCGCATATTCAGACGTTGGACTTGTGCAGTCCAGTTGAGTCCAATTAAGCGACAGGGATATTCAATCAGGTTGACTTGAGATTGACAGCAGGCGAAATATACAAATCCGTCGTTACTCAAACATTAACGTGCCGCGCATTTCCATATCCAGCCCGAAAACCTGCAAGCTGACGTAGACAATCCCTAAAAACAGCAACGCCCACGGCAAGAGCGCCATCATGCCCTGTCGTCGATACATCTGCATCGCAGTGCGTTGGGCGATCAACATTGTCCACAGGAAACCGCCCATCAGCGCAATCACCTGGATCACAGTCACCGCATCCAGATTGGTCATCCCGCCAAGTGCCCAATTCGGCTCGCCAAATACCATAATGCGATGATCGACCAAAAAATTCTGGAACACAGGGATAATAGTCAATGCACCGATCAGAAAGTGAAATCCATAATGTGCAACCCAGATGCCTAAGCCTAACGGTACAAACGCGGGGGCAAAATGCGCGACAGTTTCACGCAAGTTGTACTTTTTTCGCGTGTTGGTGATCGTCTGTGTGATCCACGCCACGCCAAGTGTTAGCACAACCGGCACAATCACCCCGAACACACCAAATAGCACCAGCAAGCTCACACCATCAATGCCGTTGTCGTTCAACCCTAATCCGCGCAGGTTTAATGTCGTGGCGATGTCTTGCTGTAAGTCATAGACAGGGGGCACCATGCCGAAAGCGTTGAGTAAGCCGAGGAAGGTCAAAATAATGGCGATGAACGAAATATCCCAACTTTTCCGCCATGCGCCACTTTGCAATAATTCGCGTCCCGGCGTGCGCGTCATCAGCCCCACATTGTCATGCGGGCACGCACGGACACAATCAAGACACAGCGTACAATCCAGATTGGTCTTGATCTGTGGCACAAATAATTCCAGCCCACAGCCCGGTGTACCCTGTGGAGAATGGGTTACGCGCTTTTGCATATTTGCGGTTGAGACGGTGGCAGTCGTGTTCATCACCGGAATGTCGTCGATCCGTACTACTGCTTCTGTGCTGTAACTGCCATTGACACACTCTTTGCCCACGCACGATGCACACACATCAAGATTTTTCGCGGTGATCTGAGTTGGTGCAGTGGTGCTATAGACAAAATTAAATGTCCCTAACGGACACACATATTTACAAAACGCAGATTCGCCAAAGGTTGCCTCTAATGCAAATGACGCGACAAAATACGCCACAATCACCCATGCGGTCAGCGCCGGACTTGACCATAGATCAAGCCATTCATACAGAAAAAATAAGGTTAGCAGGCTAAAAATTGCCAACCATTTATTGCGCAAAACGCGCGGAAAACGGCGGTTGCTCAGGCTGAATCGCTTGCCGAGTGTGCGCGGTAGGGTGAACGGACAGCCCATACAAAATAGATTACCCGCCAGCAACACCACCAGCACAATAATCCCGCGATAATGCACCCAGGGCACGACAGTGGCGAGATTTTGTGCGGCGCGTTGTGGTCCGGTAAATCCATCATAGATGAGCAAGACAGCAATCAAGAAAAATGGGGTTTGCACCGCCAATCGTCCCCATCGCCATTTGAGTAATCGCCCGATGATGGGCAGGGCAAGCACATC
Source organism: Anaerolineae bacterium (assembly GCA_034435575.1). GTDB lineage: Bacteria > Chloroflexota > Anaerolineae > Aggregatilineales > Phototrophicaceae > JAVJSU01. The sequence continues at coordinate 10,288 of DAOTXB010000375.1, read as the reverse complement.
AATCGCACTTTGCGGACGATAAAGCGGTTCGCGTTGTCTTGCGGATGGGCTAGCCATCGCTCCCGGCTTCCTCGGTTGCCTCCGGTGTCATATCCATCTCGGCTTCTTCAGTCATGTCCATATCACTCATATCCATCGCACCATCAACTGCGGTGACACCGTTAACATCAACCTCTTCGGTAATCACAGTGTCGTCGGCTAACGTGGCGGTCACGGTCAAAATCCAATCGCCACCCATTGTCCATTCAAACGGTATGCTATACACACCATCGCTAGCATTTCCCGCCTCAGCGTTGACGGGTACCATACCCGCGTGGTTCATATCACCACGCACAGCAACACTGGCATCATTGATGGCATCGCCGTCAGCATCTGTTAGTGTGATTAAAAGGGTCGATTCTCCGGTAGTGGGTGGGTCTGGCTCAAATGCAACATCAATCGTCACATCAGCGTCACCTGAGTCTTCAGTTTGTTGTGATTCACGGCACCCAACCAGCACCAGTACAGTAACTATCAATATGCCGATAAAAGACAAAGTTCGTCGTGTCATGCGTAGAATTTATCCTTTTTGTTTATTTAATCTTAAAACAGTATACGTGATTATCTAACAGATGTTGCTGTTGCACACCTCTGTTTTATGGTGATATACCAATTGACGAGGGTTGGTCAGGTGTAGGTTCGAAGAGCGGGAAACCGAGCGTAAATGTAGTGCCTTGTCCAACATCACTTTTAATATCAATACTGGCATTATGTAAATCAACAATTCGCTTAACGATAGCTAGTCCCAGCCCTGTGCCCGGTGTTGTTTGTCGGGCATTATCTGATCGAAAAAAACGCTGGAAAATATGTGATATATCTGTCGCCGGAATCCCAATGCCATTATCTTGAATCTTAAAGTAAGCGATGTTTGTATCAAAGTATAGATTGATCTTAATGGTATTCTCCGGTGGAGTATAGTGAATAGCATTTTCAATTAGATTTAGCAACACACGATTAATTTGTTCAGCATCTGCCATAATTAGTGGGAAGTTGGGCGAAATCTCCAGTGAGAGACGGTGTTGTTTATCGATTAATTTTGGCATGAGTTGCGTTTTAATGCTACTCATCATCGTTACAATATTGGTCGGCGCTTTGTCTAATTTAGGAATGTTTTCTAACTGCGCGATGGTAAGAATGTCTTCGATAATTTTTTCTAGCTGATTGATCTGTGTATCAACTTGCGATAAATAAGTTGCGCGTTTAAGTTCATCTTCTTGTTTTTTCAATAAATACATAGAAGTTTTCAGCACAGTGACTGGTGTTTTAAGGTCATGTGTCATGTTGCCAATAAATTCGCGCAAAAATGTGACGCGTTCCTGTTCTAGTGCCAATTGTACGCGTTGTTTTTCTGCCTGTAATCGTTCACTAATATCCCTTGCTACCCAGATCACATGGGTTTCATTTGAAATCGGGTCAGGGTAAGGGGCAGTTCGCCCTTCAAACCGGTAAGGATCACCACGAAGCGGGCAGGCATATTCAAATACAAGTGCCTTTCCCTCGTTAATTGTTTGAGCAATCTTTTCCAGACAAAATGTAACAAATTTAGGGGTATATACCTGAGAAAGATGTAAAGAAAGTAGTATCTCATCATCAGTATACAGGGGGTGGGTGGTGTCATGTAAAGATTTTAAGACGTTCTGGTAATTTCCTTCTTTGTCTAGCACAACTGCGCGATCAGGCAATGCCATGGCAAAGGCACGAAGTTGTTTTTCGCTGGCGATCAGTGCATTTGCCTGCTCTTTTTGCTGGCTGATGTGTTGTGTAACACCATAGAATCGAATTACGCGCCCTGTTTTGTCGTCAAAGATCGGTTGTCGGAAGGTACGAAACCAGCGCACTTCACCAGATTTTGTGACCGTGCGATACTCACCAACAACACTTTCCCCGTTAATCACTTTTTGTACATCTGCCTGTGCACGGGATACATCATCCGGGTGATACAATGAAAAGCCATTCCCAAGTTCCTGTATAGAATACCCTGTCAACCGTTTTAATGAATTACTGGTGTTCCATTCCCGTTCAATTGAGCCATCAGGGTTCACGGCATAAGAAAAGGCGAAGTCTGATGTAAGTTCAGAGACTATCCGGTATCTGAATTCATTTTGCGTGGCACGGCTTAAGACCTCACGCAATACCTGGGCAGTAAAAGCGACCAGAGTACCAGTCATAATGAATATAGCTGTCGCGCTTGACCACATAAGCGCTTCAGAGGCGGCAGTAGGTGGTGTTTCTAGCTCAATTGCCAGTACCTGAAAGCCCGCGCCAACAATTGCCAAAACAGTGATTAAAATAACACCACGGATGCTAAACAACGTACCAGCTACCAGAATAAGTAAAACCTGAATATATATAGCGGTTGTATAAATGCCGAAGCGCGTGAGGGCAGTCGTATTGATGATGATGTACATCAAACTTACCAACAATAAGCTGGAGAGGAATAATTTTTCTGCTCTCAAAAGCAGGTATACGATAAGAAATGTTAATAGTGATGTGACGTAGAGAAAATTTTGAGGCGTACTCGGAGTATCGGTAAGTATCGTAAATATTGCCCCTAATATCGTGATTACTGACCCAAAAGTTATTATTAGGGTGATAATATACGCTTTTACATTGTCTTCGTCAGTGTAGAAGTTAGGTATTTTAAGCATCTTTATGAGGCTATATTGCATAAAGCTCATAATTGACTGACCTCAATCTCTCTTTCCCTCTTTTATGATAAGTGTTTTTTTCCAAAATCACCATTAAAGTCCGTTGGGATCATTGGTTTTCAACGCCCGAAAATTTACTTTTAGGGTTTATCTGGTAATAAGGCACAAACTGTCTATAAATAGTTAAGCATGGAGGCATTAGCCGACTAATTACACTGATTCTCGCTGAATTCTTCACAATCACTTTCATGCCAGCGGTTAATCTGGCATAATAAATGCGATTCTAACCGACTTTGCACCATACTCCGGTGCATTATCTACTGGCACACGAGGAAAACATATGTTGATGGATCGCTCAACAAAATTACTGATTGCGATTGCGTCATTAGTCGCATCGACATTTCTAACGGTCAAGCACATTATTACAGAAGACCCGATTGAAGAATGGCTTCTCGCGGGGATTTTGTTCTTACTTTCGGCTGGCTTCTGGGTATGGATCTGGCTGGAAGATCAAAAAGAAGAGGAAGAATCTGGCATCACTCTGAGCACAACAGACACACAACCCCAGGAATGGATTATTTCTAAAGATGTGAGCGCCGCAGAACAAGCTGTAAAAGCGGTAGAACAGGCGGGTGATGCTGTGAAGCAGGAAACCGCCAAAACAGAAACGGTAACGGCTGTTGACCCTCAACCCGTTGAAAGCGAAGACTTGGGTGACACATCAGACGAAGCCTCAGAAGACAGTGTTGAGACCTCCACAGGCGAAACCGTCACACAGTCAGAGGTCGTGGCAGAACTTGTGGAATCTGAAGACGGCGAATCAGATGTTGTAGAAGCGGTTAAAAATGGCGAAGCACCGGAAGAAGCCGTTGTCGCGGAGGCAACATCTGCACCTGTTGTTGAAGCCTCAGAAGATGAGGCACAGGTCACCCCAGACGAAACTCCTGTTGACACCAGTGCTGACACCGATGAACCGGATGACCTGACGAAAGTTGAGGGCATTGGTCCCAAATATAGCGCCGCTCTGATTTCTGCTGGCATCGCTACTTTCTCACAGTTAGCAGAATCAAGCATGGAAACATTAGAAAAAATTGTCAGTGATGCGGGGATGCGCCGTCCGCGTAGCATTGAAACATGGGCAGAACAGGCAGAACTCGCCGCGAAAGGTGATTGGGATGCTCTGGAGAAATTACAAGACGAACTTAGCGGTGGTCGCCGGACGTAAGCGACGTTTACCAATTGATACTCATGGGGCGATCTGATAGATAGGTCGCCCCTTACTATTTAACGTGGTTAACTTGCTCTCCTGAATGCATTGACAATGCGCTCAATACGTTGCTTATTCACGCCCATATCACCTTGCCCGAGTCGCGCGGCTGATCGATAGTGAATCACATTATTCTCGCGATCAAAATGAAATTCCGTATCGTCGATAAACCCCCACAACAAACTGCGAAATTCGGCATGAACATAATCCGGCTGATTAGTGATGATCGTTGCACGATCCATGCTATTGATGATGTTCACAATGCGGGCATGTGCATCGTCCATAGCACCCTCAACGGTGATCGCTTCACCACTTCCCGCGCTGGCATAGCAATTGGGTGATGATGGGCATGGGGCGAGACTGCCGTCATTAATGCCGAGTGTATCTGGGGGTGGACTCAATAATGGCACAGCGAGACGCGCCAGAAAAAAGCCTACGATCACGACAAGTACAATAAAAATAGCCACTCTGATAATTCTCCTCATGGTTATTATAGCTAACTTCCTTATGGATACGGCTTATAACATTACCGGATGGATTCAAGTGGCATATTAAGAGGATATAACAGCGTGATTAGACCAATAAGATTGTCTTCTAAGGGTCTTGTATGGCGTTAATTGTCAGTATACTTGATGGGTTGGAGCAACCCACGATCAAATGCGTCGATTTCGTCTTCTGGCAAGTGTTCCAGCGCGAACCGTACCCGTGCGGAGTCCTCGCGCAAGGCTTTGACATCAATCCCCTGACACACATCTGGCAAGATGGATAACCATTGCACACTACGTAACAGCATTTTACGTGCGCCACGATGATTACCCCGTTCGATCTGATAATAGGCAACACCCACCTGCAAGATTGCACGGTACAGATCACGCACCGGAGATTCTGTCGCCATCCACAGTTCCTCGAATAGATCATGCTGTGGGTAAAATTCGCCCGCGTTGAACTTTTCCACACCCTGTTTTGCTAGGTCTGGTAAAGTGTCTTTGCAATCACAATCCAGTTGTTTGACGTGTTCAGGATCAAGCACACGCGCAAAATCATTAATGAGTGTCGTGCCATCTTTGTGCAATTCTGCGCTACTCAAGACCATATCTGCGCCAGCGATGACGAGATCAAAGCGTCGTTCAGCATTTTCGGTGATGGCAAAAACGGGAATCCGGCGGGTGGCGGGGCTGGCTTTCGCTGTAGCGCACCAATAGCGTGCACCCGCGTCGTCGCCATCAACCACAATCAAAGCGGCGTGGTCATCGGTAAGGCGCGGTACATAACCCGCTTGTGTGTCATAATGCGCGATCCGATACATTGCTTGTAACGTATTCTTAAAGGTCTGCACCCATGCCAGCGCAGACCCTTCGGCAATACCAGCCAATACGAGGAGCGGTTTATCTGTGGTGCCCATAGACGATTTATGCCTTTGGATAACCGATTGCTTCGAGCGCATTCGCCACATTGATGTCTTTTTCGGTGATTTTGCTCCCGGCATCATGCGTAGTGAAGCTGACTTTGACCTTCTTCCAGCCGATAAACAGGTCAGGATGATGGTCATGCGCTTCGGCAATTGTGCCGACAGTGGTCGCGAATGCTAATCCAGCCATATAACTTGGTAATTCATACGTCTTCGTAATCATGTCGCCGTCACGCTCCCATCCATCAAGCGTGGCGAGTTGTTCGCTAATTTGTGAGTCGTTAAGTGCAGGTGTAGCCATAAGAATACCTCCTTTGAATTTTCTGATACCCTTAGCCTAACGCATGTGCATGATAATTCGCTTAAAGCGTCTCGAAAAAAGGATAGGCTATGGATGATCGACTCCAACAAATTGGTAATTTATTCTTCGCGTTACCACAGGTGAAAGCCGTCACGTTGGCGGGGTCACGCACGTTACCCCACGCCGATCCTGCCTCGGATTATGACATATACGTGTATGTCGCGGAAGATATTCCGGTTGAAGAACGCGAGAAGATCATCATGCCCCGCGCAGAAAAGGCAGAAATTAACAATCAATTCTGGGAAACAGGCGACGAATGGCTTGAACTTTCCGATGGCTTAAAATTTGATGTGATGTATCGTTGGTGCGATTGGGTGGAGGCGCAAATAACCCGTGTGATGACCGCACATCAGGCGAGTGTCGGCTATTCCACCGCTTTACTGCATAACATCATACATTCACAAATTTTATTTGACCGTGACGGCTGGTTTGCAAAATTACAATCCCGTGCCAATCAATCCTATCCAGATGGTTTACAACGCGCCATTATCGCCAAGAATCACCCGATTCTGCGGGGCAAGCTGTCGTCATACATCAAGCAGATTGAGATTGCCATTAAGCGCGATGATGCGATTAGTGTCAATCATCGGGTTAGCGCATTACTCGCCAGTTATTTTGACATTCTGTTTGCGATAAACAAGGTGCCACATCCGGGCGAAAAACGTCAGTTGATCTATAGTCAAACGCTGTGCCCCAAGCGCCCGCAAAATATGGAGGCACACATCGCGCATATCCTGCAACAAACCAGGGCACCATCAGAGGCGTTGATTGACATCATCCATACCTTGCTTAACGCGCTGGATACTCTGTTGATCGACGAAAACCTGATCTAATAGACGAATGTCATGTGTAAATTCATGGCATTTATCAGGGGTAACTTAATCAATTTCGTTATAAAACGTGGTATAATAAAACTAAGTTAAACAACAGCAGTTTACCAATACTAATGGACCTTATGGAGGGGTTTTCCGAACAGGGGACCCACCAAAAAATGATGAGACACACGAAGGTATTGAGTACGGGCAGTACCCGCACCGTCCTTCCAAAACTTGTAGCTTTCGTGGTGCTCTCGCTCGTAATCGGATAACCTCTCCTCTGTCAGTTACGGACGCAGTTATTCCCAGAAGTAAGGGGGTGGCGATGAACGTTCATAAAGTTAGACAACAGACATTCGGCTTGACCGAAGCCGTTATTTTGTTCATGGTGCTAACCGGTTACATTCTTCACGAGACGGTGACGAATCCGGTCACACCTCTGCTCGTTGTGCTTTGGGGTATGCTTATCATGACGATTGTCTACGTCCTGAAGCAATCAATCGAACAGGTGGCGACATTTATTGATGATGTACGCCATAGGTAAGTCAGTGAGCATCAGGACTGATGCTCAAATCGCTGACTAAGCACCACTAAAAGGGATGCTCGAGGGTGTCCCTTTTTGATTCTAGTTATGTTAGAGGCTTTGTTGTTGTGGCAACAGACCCTCCAAAGCACATATGCTAAGGTTATTGCATGAGTATGGGTAATCCGCTGTCTAACAGTTGACTATTTCCTCATACTTCTCTCCTTGATCGTCCGAAGGTTTACCGAGCCTTCGGACATTTTATGTATAATGTGCCCTGTCAAAACAATTTTGGGCGAAATCTGTTAAAAGGTTACACTAACCAATAGTTAGCCTAACCACAGGTTATACTCGCCTACAAATTGGCTTATTTTCGCTTTTAACAGGATGTGCAAACCCTATGACCAAACAATTGATTCACAATGGCACTCTCATTGACGGCAACGGTGGCGACCCGATTAAAAATGGTGCGGTTTTGATGGCCGATGATCGCATTGAAGCTGTCGGTGCATTACACACCTTAGACATCCCGGCTGATGTTGAGAAGATCGACGCAAAAGGTGGCACCATCTTGCCAGGTTTGATCGACTCGCATGTCCACATCATGTTTGAAGTTGATAACATCGCCCGTATGATGCAAAATCCGTTTTCACTCAAATTCTATAAATCGGTTCAGTACATGCGTCGTACATTAGATGCGGGTATCACCACAATTCGTGATGCTGGAGGCGCAGATTTAGGTATTAAGCAGGCGGTTGAGCAGGGCATTGTCGATGGTCCACGCATGCAAATTAGTATTTCCGTGTTGGGCATCACTGGCGGACACACTGATGGGTGGTTGCCTTCCGGTACGACGATGAACCTGTTTCAGTCGTACCCCGGTAACCCCAGTGGCATTTGTGATGGCGTGGAAGAAGTCCGCAAGAAAGTGCGCGAGGTGTTGCGTGCTGGCGCGGAAGTCATCAAAGTGTGTTCAACTGGCGGTGTCCTCAGCCCAACAGATCATCCTGAATTTACACAATTTTCGCCAGAAGAACTTGCCGTAATCGTGCAGGAAGGCGCATATCGGCGCGGGGTGAAGGTCATGGCACATGCACAGGGCACAGAAGGCATCAAGAACGCGGTTCTCGCAGGCATTCATTCCATCGAACATGGTATTTTTCTGGATGATGAGGTCATCAACCTGATGCTCGAACACGGGACATTCCTCGTCCCGACCTTACTCGCGCCGGTTGCAGTCGTCGAAATTGGTGAGTCTACGGGAGTGATGCCGGAATATGGGCTACGTAAAGCACGGGAACTGATGGAAGTTCACGTAGAAAGTATCGCCAAAGCCTATCAAGCAGGGGTCAAAATTTCGATGGGTACGGATGCCGGAGTTATGCCTCACGGTACGAATTTACGCGAATTGGGGTTGATGGTGCAATGTGGATTATCGTCGATGGAAGCGCTTGTAGCCACGACCAGAACAGCCGCCGAATGTTTGGGATGGCAAGATACGGTTGGTACGTTGGAAGCGGGAAAATTTGCCGATGTCGTCGTCACCAAAACAGACCCACTAGCAGATATTCGTTCGCTGGAAAACACGGATAATATCGCGTTGGTTGTTAAAGGCGGTGCAATCATGAAGGATATTCGTTAACTTGTAATTAGCGCTACAACAAATTGTGTGGGGTGCATCGCGGGGGGCATCTTTGTGCCCTCCCACGTCTGGCTAACAACCGAGTGTTGACTCAATTTCTCGTAGAGTGATGCGTAGACCGGGGTCTTGCTCCACACTGTCACCAATTTTATTGCACGCGTGTAAAACTGTGGTGTGACTGCGCCCGCCAAAGTAATCACCGATTTGTGATAGCGAGGTTTCTGTCCATTCACGGATTAAATACATCGCAATCTGACGCGCATGGTTGATATGACCGGCGCGTTTTTTACCTTCGATGTCACGGCGACGCAAGCTAAAATGATCCGCCACCACGTTAATAATTAACTCCGGCTTTAGGCGTGGATTACTGCGTAAACTCAAATGGTCACGGGGGCTTTCGAAATGCCCTAGTAGTTGGCTGGCTTCTGCAATTGAGATTGGCGTTTGGGCGAACTGCGCCTTCGCTACAATTTGATTAAACGTCCCCTGCAATTCACGCACATTGGTCGTCGCATGGTTGGCGATCATCTCCAATATTGCCAGATCTAACTTCACACCGCGCTCCTGTGACCACATGCGTAAAATAGCCACGCGGGATTCAAATTCGAGTGGTTTCATATCGGCGATCAAGCCACTTTCAAAACGTGACCGTAGACGATCTTCCAGTGTGCTTAATTCACGCGGGTGTCTATCCAGCGCCAGAACAATCTGTTTACCGAAGCGATGCAACGCATTAAATGTGTGGAAAAATTCTTCCTGTGTGCTGTCCTTACCGGCGATAAACTGAATATCATCGACTAGCAACACATCTGCAGAGCGGTATTTTTCGCGGAACATCGCTGTGGTCTTATGGCGAATCGCATCAACCAGATCATTGGTAAAGACCTCCGATGGTAAATACAACACCCGCAATCCTTGCACAACGCACATCTGTGCGATAGCTTGTAACAGGTGCGTTTTGCCTAAGCCGACCCCACCATAGACAAGAAACGGGTTATAGCGTCGCCCTGGGTTTTCCGCAACAGCGCGTGCCCCTTCATATGCCATATGGTTAGAGCCATTGACGATGAAGCGGTCAAACAAATAATCTGGATTAAGCTCATTTTCCGGCAACGTCTCCAGCGCAGGACGGCGAATTTGCTCATGGAGTGGTGGCAGATTCGTCTCTGTTTCTTTTATAGCAGTACGTTGCGCTAATAGCTGGAATAGCGGACGCTCATCGGTTGTATCTTCTGGTTCAGGATTGGAATCAAATAGCATCGGTTGACTCGGCATAGAGTCAGTTTCATCAGCAGGGTGTTGATTTGCGCGCGGTGGGCGGCTCACCTCAAAGCGCAGTTCAACCTCATGCCCGCAGACATCACTCAGCACTCTGCGTATATTCCGATACAGACGATGCTGGAGCATGTCGCGTGCGAAAGCGTTGCGTACACCAATCACGAATATGCCCGCTTCCTCTTTTAGAAAGAAGGTATCGCGTAACCATGTATCAAAATTCGCACGATCTAATTGTAATTCCAGTTGTCCGTAAGCGGCGTTCCAAGCGTCCTGAGCGTTCACGTTTTCCTTATCCAATGTGGTGCAA
>DAOTXB010000374.1:0-6975 GCA_034435575.1 Anaerolineae bacterium | reverse complement strand
CGGCGACCACAGCAATGATTACTGGTCAGCCCATGTATCAGAATATCTGGAATTTTATGGGCGTGAATGGGCACGCAGTATCGGTGAATTACCGGGTTGTGCGGAGCCAAGCCCATGATCGTAACTTTGTCGCAAAATCCGATTTTCAAGCGCGGACAATCCATCCTTAGCCGTCCAGCAACCGTCGCTCTTATCGTGTTGAGCGTGTTATGGGTTTTGTTTTTCTGGCAGTTATTGATCGCCGATACCGTGGATTCGGTGATCTTTCCTGATGGTGATTTCACCGCCCATTACTTCGCTTTTTCTGATTATCAAGCAGACCGTATGAGCGCGGGGGATATTCCACTCTGGAATCCCTATAACCACAGCGGGGATTCCTTCGCCGGGAACATCCAATTTGTGACATGGTATCCACCGCGTTGGGTGGCGATTGCGCTCACTGGAGCAGAAAACTGGACGATTGAATCCTATCAACTGGAAGTCGCGGTACATTATTTGCTGGTCAGCGTCATGGCATACGCCTTTTTCCGCTTACTGATGAAGCGTCCGGTCAGCGCGTTGATTGGTAGTGTGATCTACACCTACAGCGGTTATTTAACCGGCTATCCCATGTTGCAGGTCAGCGTCATCGAAAGCGTCGCCTGGACTCCGCTGGTGTTGTTCGGCATCGAACTGAGCTTACGCAATCCGCGCTGGTTGATTCGTGGCAGTGTCATCGCGAGTGTTGGCGTGGCGTTGTCCTTCCTCGGTGGGCATCCACAAACGACCATGCAAATCGTCTATTTTGCGGGCGCATATCTGGCATTCGCCGCTTATCGGGGACGTATCACATTTGCCGGATTTTTGGCGCGTGGGATGCTCTTCGGCGGGATCGGGATTAGTTTAGCACTCATTCAATTGTTGCCTGCGTGGGAATTTACCGGACTATCCGCACGGGTAGAATCACTCGGTTATGCCGACAAATCAAACGGGTTCGTATTCGGGGAATTTTTGGGCTTATTCGTTCCACGCTTTGGCGAATGGTCACCCCTCTATATCGGCGTAGCGGGGATCATCCTTGCGATAGGGGCAATCCTGCGTCCACGGGAGAAGCATGTTTTTTGGATCATTGCCATCATCGGTGGGCTGGCGCTGGCATTGGGCGGTAACAGCATCGTCTACGACTTTTTCTATAATATCGTGCCCGGCTTCAGCACATTCCGGCAACAGGAACGCGCCGCTTCAATCGCGGTTATGGCGCTGGTCATTCTGGCGACGTATCAGGTCGATTGGTTACTGACCCGTACAAAGGCTGACGATGCAATTGACTATAAACGCTTTAACTGGCTGACTGGCGGTTATCTGCTCGTTGGCGGGCTGATATTCATCGTCCTGATGATCGCCGATGCTATACAACCGGAAACATCGTTGGATTCTGTGAATGTCTTCGGTTTTGTGACAGTAATCAGTCTACTTTTTGTGGGTTGGCGCGTCTGGCAACAGTCAGAAACATCATGGCTGATCCCTGGCGCACTGATGTTATTGATCGTGTTTGACCTGTTCACAATCAATATGCGTAATGGTAATTTCCTGCCGGATATTCCAGAAAATCGCCCACAATTGCCTGCTTCACTGTCGCCCTATGTGGTCGAAGATGTCAGTGATATTCAATGGCGGGTGGATGGTGGCGCGGGCTTACAGGGCTATGGTACATTTTTCCGTATACCAGATATTTATGGTACCGGACCCTTCTGGCTAAACAGCGTTGAGCAATTACGACAGATTCCGGTTGACCGCTTTTGGGAGGTGCTCGCGGTGCGTTATGCCACTACTTTTGATGAACCGCCCGATACAGTTTCGCTGGAGTTGCTCGCCTACGATTCTAATCTGTCAGACGATGAATTCCGTGTATTTGAACTACAAGACCCGCGTCCAATGGCGCATCTGGTCTATGATGCTATTCACGCACAGGGAAGCGCTGAATTTGCCCGTGAGATTATGGCAGACCCACGTGTAAACCTGCGTGAACAGGCGGTTACCTTGGAGGAAATCACCACGCTTTCCAGCGAACGTCCTGAAACAGCACAGGTCAGTGGATTTGTGATGGTAAACGCTGAAGATGTACAGATGACCGTCTCCACATCAGAAGACGCACTCCTGACAGTTGCCATTCCCAACTATCCGGGTTGGCAAGCGACTGTTAACGGCGACTCCGTAGACATCATCGACACCTATGCAGGCTTAATCGGGATTCCAGTTGGTACGGGGGACGATCAAGCGGTGCGCTTACGCTTCATGCCGCAATCGGTCACGTTGGGCGGTGCGCTCTCTGCGGTGACATTAGCGGGCGTGATCTTGCTCTGTGGGGCGGAGTTTTTGCGGATGCGTCGCCGTGAACCCGCCGGGACTTAATCTTGGTCGAGCTTAAACCAGCGTCGAATCCACATTTCACCAAAACTATTGGGGATGAAACGCTTAGCGGTGGGCAGGAACGCCTCTTTGCCGACGGCATAGCGTAATTTGGGTTTTCTTGTCTTGACCACACGGGCGATGGTCTTGGCGACAATTTCCGCTGAGGGTGCCTCTTTCATCGATTTTGCGTGAGTGGCTAAGAAATTGGCACGCTGTTTAGCATACGCGTCAATGATTTTAGCGCTTACGGTATCTTGGATGGTGGTGTTGATGTCTCCGGGCTGAATTAGTGATACATCAATACCCAGATGTTTAACCTCATGGCGCAACGACTCAGTATACCCTTCAATCGCATACTTGCTTGCCGAATAAATCCCTTGAAACGGCACAGCGATGATTCCGGCGATGCTACTCACATTGATAATCTTGCCGTCGCCCTGTGCGCGCATAATGGGCAACGCTTGCTTGACCATCCGCATAACTCCGAAAACATTGGTATCAAACACCGTTTGCGCTTCTATAAGGCTGATTTCTTCTAGCGCACCCAATTGGCTGATTCCGGCATTGTTAATCAACACGTCCAACCGACCAGATTTACCGACGACATTTTGTACCGCCGCCAACGCTGACCCCTCCGACGTAACATCAAGCCGGATCACCCGCACGTTATGGATTACAACGCCATCGGGATCACGACTTGTACCATAGACCGTGTGCCCCTGTTGCGCCAATAATTCTGCTGTTGCCCGTCCGATCCCGCGTGATGCTCCTGTGATAAGGATAATCGCCATATGTGCGCTCCCTAGTTTGGTCGGATGATACCCCCTATTATAACGATTGTTAGATTGTCTATGGCGTATCGTCGTTGATTTCTCAAATTAGTGGTGTGTTTTCAGCTAAACCCTGACCCTACTATACGAATTTTAACCTAACCGCGTTATGATGTTTGAGTCAATTTGAAAGACCATCAAAATTAAGGAGTTAAGCGTGGATTTACTTGAATATCAAGGCAAACAATATTTTGCCCGTTATGGAATTAAGATTTCCCCTGGAGACGTGGCAACCACGCCGGATGAAGCCGTCGAAATTGCAGATCGCATCGGTTATCCGGTTGTTATTAAAGCACAGGTACAAATTGGTGGACGTGGTAAACAGGGCGGTATCCAATTTGGCGACAACGCCGAAGAGGTTGAGGAACAGGCAGAGAAAGTGCTCGCCCTGACCATCACTGACCGCACGGGCGAAATCGGCTACCCTGTTGATAGAGTCTGGATTGAGAAAAAATCTGAGATTGCAGACGGACAAGAATATTATGTATCGTTCACGCTTGACCGGAGCAAGAAAAAACATCTTGGTCTGCTCTCCCGTGAAGGTGGTGTAGAAATTGAATCCGTGCCGGATGACAAAATCGCCAAAATCTGGGTTGATCCGAGCGAAGGCTTAAGCCCTGAAGATGCTCGCGCCTGGGTAGAAGCGGCGAACTTGCCAGCGGAATCAGTCGAAGGCACCATCGACATCGTCCAGAAGCTCTATACCTGCTATATCGAAGGCGATGCCAGCTTGACCGAAATTAATCCGCTGATCCTCACCACAGATGGCGAAGTCCGTGCGCTAGATGCAAAGGTCAGCCTAGATGAACCGTCATCGTTCCGTCATGAGGAATGGAGCGACTTCACCGGACTCGACCCGAAAGATGAGCGTGAACGCGAAGCCGCAGAAAAAGGCTTGCAGTATGTCGGTTTAGATGGGTCTGTAGGGATTATCGCCAATGGTGCTGGTCTGGCGATGAGCACCGTCGACATCGTGAATCAAGTCGGGGGTGCGCCGGCGAACTTCCTCGACATCGGCGGTGGTGCCAATGCAGACCGCATGGTGGATGCGCTGACCGTCATCAACAACGACGACAATGTGAAAGCTATTTTTATTAACATCTTCGGCGGGATCACCCGTTGTGATGAGGTCGCTAAGGGGATTGTGGAAGCGATGAAGCGTGTACAACTTCATGCGCCGTTGGTCGTGCGTCTGGACGGCACCAACGCCAAAGAAGGGCACGAAATCCTCGATGCCAATCAATCAGACACCCTCATTAAACAACCGGATATGCTCAACGCCGCTAAAAAAGCAGTAGAAATCGCAGGAGGCAACTAAACCTATGGCAATTTTTCTTGACGAAAACTCAAAGGTCGTCGTACAGGGGTTAACCGGCAGTCAGGGGCAATTTTATGGACTGCGTAACCGCGATTACGGCACCAACATCGTCGCGGGGACGAACCCCCGCAAAGCTGGAACAGACGTAGAAGGCATCCCGATTTACGCATCGGTCAAAGAAGCGGTGGAAAAAGCAGGTGCGGATACCTCATTCATCATCGTGCCCGCACGGTTCGCCGCCGACGCTATTCGTGAGGCTGTTGAAGGTGGCATCAAAATGGTCATAACCGTGACCGAACACATCCCCGCCCACGATCAAGCACTGGTGTATAACTGGGCGAAGGATAATTATCCTGATGTCACGCTGATCGGTCCCAATTGTGCCGGAATCCTCAGCCCTGGTAAGGCGAATATCGGCTTTACACCGACAGAAGTCGCTAAACCCGGTGGACCTGTAGGCGTGGTCAGCCGTTCCGGTACACTCGCCTATCAAGCCCTTTATGAACTCACCGAAGCGGGTATCGGGCAGACAACCTGTGTCGGTATTGGTGGTGATCCGGTGCCGGGTACGGGCTTTGTGGATGTGTTGAAAGCATTTGAAGCTGACCCCGAAACCGAAGCCATCGTGCTCATCGGTGAAATTGGGGGTTCTGCGGAAGAAGAAGCCGCCGAATACATCAAAGAGCACATCAGCAAGCCAGTCGTGTCTTACATTGCGGGTGTCACCGCGCCTCCGGGTAAGAAGATGGGACACGCAGGCGCGATTGTCTCGCGTGGTAAAGGTACAGCAAAGGCGAAAATGGATGCGCTGGCAGGTGCCGGTGCGCTCGTCGCCCAGAACCCGACTGAAATCGGTGATCTTGTGCAGAAAGCGCTCAACAAATAAGTAGCATTTGGCTATAGCTATAACACAACAACGAATCGGTCAATAGTGATCGGTTCGTTTTGATTCACTCTAAATTTGTAGCGACTTATATAGGCTGAATCGCCCAGGCGATCACATCAAGATGATGCACATAATGGAGTAAGGCAGGTGTTTTGTCGATCAACGGCACACCACAGGCGTGCGCCATATCATTCTGTTCAAACTCGGCTTCTGCGGGTTGCAACGACCACGGCACATGGTTGATATCACCGATAAACACGCGCCCACGCCGGTTCGCGGCATAAAGTACATAGCGCTCACTCAGCCAGCGATCAAGCGAGTCCGATGCATAGTCCTGTATCGGCGCTATCGGGCGATAATGTGCGACAAAGGTTGCGGACGATGCTTCTCGGTGCCTGCGCGTACTACGATAAGTAATCGTTTCACCGTTTTCTGTCAGAGCCATTTTCGCGTAAAAATAGGGCAGATTGTAGGTTAATCTTGCCACCCACACCGCCAATAAACTTGCCGCGTCTAAGCTGAAGAACCACACACCCTCTTT
Source organism: Anaerolineae bacterium (assembly GCA_034435575.1). Taxonomy (GTDB): domain Bacteria; phylum Chloroflexota; class Anaerolineae; order Aggregatilineales; family Phototrophicaceae; genus JAVJSU01. The sequence goes on along the minus strand of DAOTXB010000374.1, from coordinate 1,009 downwards.
GCCATTGTGTTTAACGTAGGTTCGCACATTAAGTTCGGGAAATTTTCCGGTTGTCGGGAAGGGCGGTAGACGGTGCAGATGCACATGATTCATCAAAAACGGCACGACGCTAATCCACGCGTCGCCGTCATACGTGTCGATCTCAAGTTCTGACGGGATCATCGGGCGAATCACATCCACCGATACGCGATAATGCGCGAACAACAGCCGTTGCCATGTTTGTGCCATCACCCACGGGCGATTTTGGGGTAACGGGAACGGGCGGTGATCTGTTATGTTCACCAATTGTTTCGGGCTAATCCGTGCTTGTGTCATCGTCGTGTCATAACACCATCAATTTTGACCATACATTTTTTGTTTTATGCTCTTTTTGCTAGACGATACGTTAAGGCTTGCTCAAAGATTCAATTGCCTCAAACAGCACGTCGACTGCTTCCCAGTTGATGGCATGTCCGACACCATCGACCCACACATTACGCGCATTTGGGATATTTTTCCCCATTGTTTCACTATGCCATGGCGGGGTCGTCTTGTCTTCGCGTCCACACACGACTACCGTCGGCAGGGTGATCTCACCCAATCGAGAGTAATATTCCTCTTTTGCCAGCGCTTCTAAAATCGGGATCAATTGTTTGTGCGGTTGCTGTGCGAATTTTTCGGTAAATACTTTTATGCCTGCCGGATACGGATGATCGCCAAATAGCGATGCACCGAAACTCCATCCATAGACATCTGACCGTGCCACACGATTCATCAAGCCCGTTTTTATGAGTGGAATTTGTAAGCGGTTTTGGGGAGAGCCTTTATTGACATCACCCAGCAATGACGCGGCAAAGACCCCGCCTATGAGCCGTTCTGCAACGGTTTCTGGATATGTGAGTTGAAACAAGCACGACAAAAAGCCACCCGTCGAATGACTCAACAACACCCCATCACGCACATCAAAATGATCGAGCACTGCCTTAAAATCACTCGCCATTGATGTTGAACTGATGCCATCACGCCCGAT
>DAOTXB010000373.1:0-3064 GCA_034435575.1 Anaerolineae bacterium | reverse complement strand
AATTTTAATTCTAGTGGACATTGGCTAATTGTCAATATAGGCGTGCCTTAGAGCGCCTGCATCACACCTTTCATCCATCCCAATGTGTATGCCATTGCTAACGCATCTCGCTTGAATTCCTCTGAGTAGCGTTTATATTTTCGTGCCATGATCTTCTCATTTTACTGATTATATTGGACATCTTGTGTGTCCTGTAAAATCGGGGGAAGATCAGTGCTATCCTTCTCGAATGTTGTTGATATAATACAAAAACGCCCATGATGCAGAGCAAATAACCGTAGCATCAAGGGCGTGGCGTATGGTCGATTAATCAGGCGATTAGAACCCGATGGTTGCCGCCGGATTTTGCGGTGCATCGTTGAAGCGAATTTCAAAGTGTAGATGTGGTCCTGATGAATTTCCAGAATTACCGGATGATCCAATCTGTTGTCCGGTGAACACATCCACACCACAACCGACGTTGATGCCGTCAAGGTGAGCATAGAGCGTGGTGAACGGACCGTGCGCCAGCACAATGGTGTATCCATACCCGTAACTGTTCCATCCGGCGAAGATCACACGTCCACTGTTTGCGGCAAATACGGGTGAACCGACTGATGCCGCGAGGTCAATTCCGGTATGAAAGCCAGAATAGCCCTGTGTAATCTGGTAGTTACTCATCGGACGACCCCATGCCGCACCGCCACCGGGGTTGGCAACGCGTCCACAACTTCCGGCTTGTTCCGGTGCGAAGCTGATGAAGTTACCACCACTGCCCCCTTCTTCACGAACAACCGTCGGATTCCATGAGATTTCCTCGGCTTGCCCACCGGGGATGAACACTTGCGCCCCGCTTGGTGGCACACTATCTATCGACAAACCCGCTAATGATGTCGCGTTATAGGGGGAGTCTAGCACAATAAATGGGTCATCTACCTCATACAACGCAGCATAATCAGCGACGGTGCGGGTGCTCCCAATCGCGGTGACCAACACACCATCTACGGGCGGGATCGTCACAATATCACCGGGGAACAGCGCCTGCACCAATCGGCGTGGGTTTGACCATGCAATCGTGTTCTGGTCTAAACCGAAGCGCTCGGCAATGCTACTGATGTTATCGCCACGCTCCACTTCATAGGTGATGATTTCATTGCGCGGACGATCAGGGATAATCGTAAACGGACTCAAGGGATCACGTTCTACCTGTGTGTATGCCCCGCCTGTGCCGGAATTATCCATAATCGGTTGACTGAGCAGGATACTAGCGGTTTCGGGATCAAGCGTTGGTTGTACCTCAACCTGTAGTGCGGTCTGCTGAGTTTGTGCTGTGTTGTCTTCAACAGGCGCATCGGTTGCGGTTGGCGCGGGTAGGTCGGTGGGTGTAGCGCTGACCTCTTGCGCGACTGTATTCGTATTTTCTGGTAAGGTTTCAGGCGTGGTTGATGAATCGTCACCTGCTGAGAGCAAAATCAAAACTGTCGCAATGGTTAGTCCAAAGGCTCCGAACAAGCTCACCAACCCGACCAACCGCCGCCATAAGGGGGTGGGTCGTACGATATTCCCGCGTGAATCAAACTGTACTTTAGGCACAGTCTGTGTCGGGTGTGTATCTTCCATCGGGTCAAAGGGTGGTTCCTGGAAATTTTGAGACATATAACATCAATCAGCTAATTTACAAATGTCCACCAAATCCTAATGCGAATATGTGCCGTTGACAAGGTAGCGTTAGCAAAGCGTCAGGTTAACGCAGTCTCATAAATGGTCTGAAAGCGGTCATAGAAAATGTTCTATTTGAGGGGATTAATGGAAAATAGCAAATGGGCGAACCATAAAATCCGCCCATATTGTGTGTGTTATCTGTGTAATTATCGGATTGGTACGTTGGCTAAGTTGCCTTCCAGAATATTCACAAATCCAGAAGCCACCCATCCCGGTGTGCCACGCCAGACAATCTGATACCAGTTGCTATCAGCAGTCCGCCCGACAATCGGGATGAAAGCGCCCCATGTTACCCGCCCAATTTGTGGCGAGAGCACGGTGGGGTCTCCACGCAAGCGCATAGTCGCTCGCGTTTGTGCCCGAACCCCTGTATCCGGGAAGCCCTGTAAGCCGAGCAAGGCATTGCCGCTGACAACCGGCGCGGTGAATTCGTTGAAATTAAAGCCGAGATAATAGCCGTACGCCCATCCCTGAAAACCACCAAGTTGTAATAAGAACCAGCGCGTATCACCATCACGCCCGACAATGGCATACGTCTGCCCGCGCAAGATACGCCCGATACGATTGCCACCTAATGAAGGCGCATCACGGATGTTCAAAACCGAAGCACGGATGACCGTACCAGTCAGCGCACCCGCTGGAATGGGCGGTAATGCAGTTACGGTTGCGGTGGGGATCGGTGTTGGTGTGCCGAAAACACCGGGTGTCCCACCCACAGTTGAGCCTTCCAAAATCCAGCTCACACGGATCACAGCCGCGCCGGAAAATTCTTTCAAATAGACCTGTACCGTGCGCGTTCCTGCCGCGATGATCGCGCCGACACTTTGTTCCACGTTCGGCGTTTGTGCTGGTTCGGTGTTGATCAATTCGATTCCGTCGATCAGAATACGGGCATAATCATCTGCCAATACCGAGAAGCGGTAGGTGCCCTGTGTAAAGTTTTGTGATGACGTAAACACCACGCTAAAGTTATCCGCCGCCACACCGGGCACAGGCGTTACCCCATCGCCACCTGTGGGCGTGGTGGGCCAGGTCATGTTGAGTGTCGTATAGTTGGATGTTGCACCGGCAATCGGCGCGGAAAAATTGGTGTCGCTATAAAATTGTGCCGTCCATGCGTTTTGGGTTTGTGCTTGTACGGGCGCGGTACTCCCAAACGTAAGTGCAAGGCTTAACGTCAACCCGGTTAAGCACACGATGAGCAGAGCAAACAGCCGTCGTCTGGTCATGGATAATCTCCTGAAGGCAATAATGTCGTTATTTCATTATTAAGTATACCGTTTTCTGCTTATCCTGACATAGCCCTATGCGCCTATCGTGGGGAAAGCGTAATGAATAGGCGACTTATGTGCCAATTATGGCG
>DAOTXB010000372.1:0-4538 GCA_034435575.1 Anaerolineae bacterium | reverse complement strand
AATCCGCAATACCCCGTTCTTTTGCTTATATGTGATTGTTTTACAGGTTTGTGCCTTAGTTGATGACAAAGATCATGGTCAAACCGACGATCAGCGCGACAACCCCGCTGCCGGCTGAGGTCGCGACCATACCTTTCATGAAGCCAAAATCATAGGCTTGTCCCACAGTGGCGATCCACTTGAAAACGATGGTCAGCACAACAAGTGCGATAACTCCACCGAAGATTTGCAAGATAAGACCACCACCTGCACCAAATACGAGAATTGCAGAAACACCTGCTACAACCCCAACAATTACGCTACGATTGATGAATAACCCTGTGACGCGATGCATGAGGTAGGGCGATGTGCCTACACCGCTCAAAACTTTGGCAGAAACGAGATGTGTCACCCCGTTCATGATGCCAAGAATCATTGTTCCAGCTAAACCGATTCCAAGACCGACCATAAAGATCATGGCAACTTCTGTATTGGCGATGTCTTGTGCTCTATTAAAGAAGGATATATCGGGTTGTGCATAGGAAAAGAGAATGCGGTCGCCCTCTTCGTCACGCTCTACCCATCGCTGTATGTTGGTTGGGTCATCTTCATCGACGACCTGTTGAGCAAGACCGGCAATGTTCCAATTTGACCAGTTCGTTTCAATACTGTTTACATAACTCTGTGCGCTCTGGACGACAATAAAGCCGACAATAATTGCGGCGACCGTGCTAATGGCAAAATAAAGACCCATGTCAAACACAACATCTGCCCATGTTGCCGAGCTAATCTCAGAGTGATGCCGTTCTGCCCGTTTACTGGATTTCATTTTCTGCGATTTTTGATTTGCGTTTTCGCGCTTATTGTCATCATAGAGCATCTGTACGGCTGCTTCGCCACTAATGCCAGTGGCTTCTTCCGCAAGGCTAGTAAAATAGGAATCACCACGCAGATTTGGGTTGAGCACCAACGCTTTTGCCAATGATCGCATCGTCTTTGCGGTTTGCCCATTCGTATGGTAACTCAACGCGTCATCCAGTAAAGCTCTCGCGGCTTTTTCGTCCGCATCGTCAATATTTAATCGTAACAGTTTCCCTTTTTTATCTACCTGACGCGGTGGGGGAGCGTTAAAATTTTGTTCTTCTGTGGATGCAACTGTACCAGATTCCATGCCACCTGTTTCTTTAAGAATATAACTGCCTGCTTTACGTGCCATGTCACGCACGCTAGCATCTTTATCATCGCCTGCCATACGTGCTAATTGCGTGAGTGCATCACGTTCTTTTGCCCGTGCTAATGCTTTAATAGCCGATAGGCGTTTTTCTGGATCTCGATCTTTAAGTTGTTTGAGATATTTTTTAGTACTTGCCATGCTCTTATTCCCCGTACAAACTGTTTATAAATTAAGCCTAACACAATCTTTGACTATGATTCCTTAACTTTTTGCCACCTTGTAAAAATGATACCAATCTTCAACTAGCCACAATCTATGAGCGTGACTATAATGTGGGATAACGTGGGTTTGTTGTTAAGGATTCTTCTGTGCAAAAATATCTACTCGGATATGCAATTGCCATTTTATTGATATTGGTTGGATGTGCCTCAGAAACACAGCAAGGTGCGGTTGAGGTCGAGCAATTACCGACTCGAATTCCTACGACTACCCCTGAATTTAATAATTTAGATAACGCAGAGCGTGTTGCCCGTGAATTTCTTGCGGCGTGGCAAACGACAGATTTTGCGGCAATGTATACCTTACTCAGTGCGGCAAGTCAGCAATCAATCCCGTTTGATCAATTTGTTACTACGTATCAGTCTACTTATGATGAAATGACCGCTAATCGTGTCATGGTGCAGGAAAATGGTTTAGCGCGGGATAACAACGATACACGTGTTAGTATTTTGAACTATGATGCAACTTTTTCGACCAATATTCTGGGCGATTTTACCGATGCTGGGCGGAGTCTGTATCTGGTGCTTGACCCTGTGTTGCAAGATTGGCGGGTGGCGTGGTCTCGTGGCGATATTTTCCGTGAAATGGAGAATGGCGGGCAATTACGTTTAGAACCGTCTGTTTCCCGTCGTGCCAGTATCTATGATATTAACGGTCAGCTTCTGGCTAGTCAGGATGGCACAGTCGTCACAGTGAGCGTTGTCCCGCAGGAGATCTCTAACATTGACATCTGTTTGAACACGCTTGACGAAGCGATGACCCTTGATCGTCAGACAATCGCGGATCGCATCGGGCGTTTTGGTGCAGATTGGCTGGGTGAAGTTGGCTTTATGGAAGTTGCCGCATACGAAGCATGGGCTGACCTGATTGAGCAAAATTGCAATGCACAATTCGGCAGTCGTTCCGCACGATCTTACTCTGATGGTGACCTCGCCCCACATATTCTAGGCAATGTTGGCTACTTGAGCGAAGGCGAGATTTCTGGTGCCGCCGCACAGGGTTTTAATCAGGACTCAATTTTAGGACGTAGCGGTATTGAAGCAAGTTGGGACGAGGTCTTGCGCGGGACACCGGGTGGACGATTGAGCGTGGTTACGCCAGATGGACGTACATTGCGTGTGCTAGCAGAAAGCACATCGTCACCTGCGTTGAGTGTTTATTTGACACTTGATGCGGGGCTACAACGTGCGGCACAAGAAGCGATCATCAATTCCTATGAAACATTTGACAATTTTGGTGGTGGATCACGCGGTGCATCAGCAGTCATTATGGACGTAAACACCGGTGCTATTCTGGCAATGGTCAGTTATCCGTCATACGATGCCAATGTATTCGTGCCATTCCCTGAGATTGGAACGGATGCCGCGGCACAGATCATTACTGCGCTGGAAAATGATGAACGTCGCCCATTGTTGAATCGTGCGACACAGGGTACATACCCCACAGGCTCTATCTTTAAGACCATTACAAGTATCGCCATTATGGATGCGGGTATTTATCAACCCGACACGCGTTATGTATGTAATGGTACTTGGGAAGGGGTAATCACGCGTTTTGATTGGTTACCGAGTGGGCATGGCACATTAGATGTTGCCGGGGCGATCACGAATTCTTGTAATCCATATTTCTATGAAGCCGGTCTACAATTGCACTTACAAGACCCGAACTTGCTCTATCAATATGCAACGCGTCTTGGACTGGGCGGGACAACCGGCATGACCGACCTTGTGGAAACCCCCGGCTACATTGGAAACGAAGCACTCATCCAACAAATCACCGGTTATCCGATGACATCGGTGGATTCAGTTAGTATGGCAATTGGGCAAGGGCATGTGAACTTATCCCCCTTACAGATGGTGCGCTATTACGCGGCGGTTGCCAATGGGGGTACACTCTATCGCCCACAAATTGTTGAATCTACACGGTTAATTGATGATGTCAGCTATCAGATGGAGCCAGAGATCACGGGCACATTTGGTGTTTCGGAAGAGATTATGGCAACTGTTCATCGTGGGATGTGTGATGTTACGACTACTGCTACCGGTACCGCTGAATTTGTCTTTCGCAATTCTGAGATTCAAACGCTTGGCGTGTGTGGTAAGACCGGAACCGCCAGCGATGAGTCACCGGAACCGGGTCTTCCTCATGCCTGGTTCGCGGCTTATGCCCCTGCGGATAATCCACAAATTGCGATTATCACGATGGTGGAAAACAGCGGGCAGGGGTCAGAAGTTGCCGCACCAATCGCGCTAGAAATCCTCGAATATTACTTCTTTGGACCAGAAGAAGCGCGATAATGAGCTACCGCGCTTCTTTCATAGAGCATCAAATTGCGATTATCGAGCAAATCGACTAGCGGCGTTTACGCAATGGTGCATATAGCTTCAGTTGTTCTTTTGCTTTACGTGCATAGCGAACGAGCTTGTCTTTTTCTTGCCGTTGCTGATAATCGTGCAAACGGGTTTCGTGCAATTTACGGATGGTGAATTCATCAAGGTACATCACAAACTCCTTTTGTGAAAAACTTCTCAATTGACTCCATCATACACCTATTTTTAGAATGAAGCATTAACGAAGGCATAAATTGGACTCACTTGGATCGTTCTCAATTAATATACAAACGTCGGTAAAACTCCAGTCAAAAAACTGGAGTATTAAAGGCATTATTTTGTAGGTGGTCTTAGCGGGTATGCTTGCCAGAACGGCGACGCGGGGTTCTCTTGAACTCGGTGATAATTTCCGCCAGGGTACGATTACCCTCGACCTTATGATCTTCTTTTGTACGGAGCTTGTGTAACTCCATTGCGATATATTCGTTGATGATCATTTGATACCTCCAATGGTTATATCCCATCAACAAATCGCAGTATACGACAACTTGGGCAAATAACACAATAGATAATGGGTTTTATTGATACATTTTTAACAAATGCTCATGCAAACACATACTATTCCTATGACAAACTGTTTCGGGATTGAGGGTAAGCGCATTTATGAGGATACTTGCAGAATGACAGTCAGCGTAGATTGAGGAGCAACATAGTATGGGAAAATTAGCACGTTTAGCGGCGGTAAATTCTGCAAAGACCAAATCTTTTGTGTATAT